>JBKPMQ010000318.1:0-15210 GCA_046732235.1 Actinomycetota bacterium | reverse complement strand
GCTCGAGCCGGGACGGCTGGGCACCGGGTCGATCGTGCTCGCCGAGTATGCCGAGGCCGCGCTCGTGCCCGAGCCCGAGCGCCGCTTCGGGGCCGCCATCGCGCTCGACCCGCCGTGCGACCGGGCCGGCGGCGAGCTGCTCGCGGAGCTCGGATCGCGCATGCCCGTCCACCTCGTCTGGGGCGCGGCCGAGGTCGAGTTCGCCCGGCGCGTGCTCGAGGCGCGAGAGCCGCTGCGACCCGCCCTGGTCGTCGTCTGGCAGGCGCTGCGCAAGGGCGACCACAGCATCCCGCTCGCCCCCGACACCGTCGCGCGCTGCCGCACCGTCCTCTCCGAGGTCGGCCTCGACCCGGGCGCCCACGACGGCGCCGCGCGCTTCGACCTGAACGCCTCGCCCACGTACCGGGCCGCCGTCGAGCGGGTGGAGGACTCGCTCCGCTTCCTCCAGTCCCAGGCGGGGTGAGGGCGTCTCGGAGCCCCTCAACTACCATATGGGTATGGCTACGGTGCCGAGAAGCGCCGAGGCCGAACGGCACGACCCTCTTCTGCAGGAGCTGCTCGGCCGGATCGCGGCGTACAACCCGAACCTCGACGCGGATGGCATCCGCGCCGCGTTCGACTACGCCTGCGACCACCACGCCGGCCAGATGCGCAAGAGCGGCGAGCCCTTCATCGTCCATCCCTGCGCGGTCGCCGAGATCTGCGCCGAGCTCAAGCTCGACTCGGCCACGATCACCGCCGCCCTCCTCCACGACACCGTCGAGGACACCGAGGCCGAGCTCGACGACGTGCGCACGCGCTTCGGCGAGGACGTCGCCCTGCTGGTCGACGGCGTCACGAAGCTGACCCGGATCAGCTTCGCCAGCCGCGAGCAGGCCCAGGTCGAGAACTACCGCAAGATGATCGTGGCGATGGCCCACGACCTGCGGGTCGTGCTCATCAAGCTGGCCGACCGCCTGCACAACATGCGCACCATCTCGGCGCTCGGCAAGCAGAAGCAGGTGCAGACCTCGCGGGAGACGCTCGAGATCTACGCGCCGCTCGCACACCGGCTGGGGATCCACTCCATCAAGTGGGAACTGGAGGACCTCGCGTTCGCCTGCCTGCACCCGCGCCGGTACGCCGAGATCGGCTCGATGGTGAACCAGACGAGAGCCGACCGGGAGAAGTTCGCCGGCGAGGCGGGCACGATCCTGCTGCACGAGCTCGAAGAGGCCGGCATCACGGCCGACATCGCCGGCCGGGCCAAACACCTGTACTCGATCTACACCAAGATGGCGCAGGGCGGCAAGGAGTTCAACGAGATCTACGACCTGACCGCGATCCGCGTCCTGGTCGACTCGGTAAAGGACTGCTACGGCGCGATCGGCGTGATCCACTCGCTGTGGAAACCGATGCCGGGCCGGTTCAAGGACTACGTCGCGATGCCGAAGTTCAACATGTACCAGTCGCTCCACACGACGGTGATCGGGACCCAGGGCAAGCCGCTCGAGATCCAGGTGCGGACGCACGAGATGCACCAGACTGCCGAGTACGGCATCGCCGCCCACTGGCTCTACAAGCAGCCGTCGGCTGCCGGCAAGGACCAGGCCAATGCCTGGGTCGCCCAGCTCGCCGACTGGCAGGGCGACGCGCGCGATCCCAAGGAGTTCATGGACACGCTCCGCGTCGACCTGTTCTCCGACGAGGTGTACGTCTTCACGCCGAAGGGCGAGGTGAAGAGCCTTCCGGTCGGGTCGACGCCGCTCGACTTCGCCTACGCCGTGCACACCGACGTCGGCCACCGCTGCGTCGGCGCGAAGGTGAACGGCCGCATCGTCCCGCTGCACTACACGCTCCAGTCAGGCGAGTTCGTCGAGGTGCTGACGTCGAAGCAGGAGCGGGGGCCGTCGCGCGACTGGCTGAACCTCGTGAAGTCGTCGCGCGCCCGCAACAAGATCCGCCAGTTCTTCACCCAGCAGGCGCGCGAGGACCTCGAGCACCGGGGGCGCGAGTCGCTCCAGCAGGCGCTGAAGTCGCACGGGCTGCCGCAGCAGAAGGTGTCCTCGTCGCCGCTCCTGCCCGGGATCATCCGCGAGATGGGCTTCAAGAAGGCCGACGACTTCTACGTCGCGATCGGCGCCGGGAAGATCCAGGTCGGCCAGGTGGTGACGAAGCTGATCGGGCGCCTGAAGACGGTCGAGGTCGTCTCGCCCGACCAGCAGTTCATGCCGGCGCGGCGCCCGCAGAAGCGGCCGGTCGCGAGCTCGGAGTACGGCATCGTCGTCGACGACGCCGGCGACCCGGACGTCTTGGTGCGGATGGCCAAGTGCTGCACGCCGGTCCCCGGCGACGAGATCTGCGGCTACATCTCGCTCGGGCGCGGCATCACGATCCACCGCAACGACTGCCCGAACGTGCGCGCCCTGCGGCGGACGCCGGAGCGGTTCACGCCGGTGCACTGGGACGATTCCGACGCCGCCGCGACGAGCTCGTTCCGGGTCACGATCGCCCTCCAGTCGTGGGATCGCCCCCGGCTGCTCGAGGACGTCGCCCGCACGTTCGCCGAGCACGGCGCCAACATCGTCGAGTACGGCGGCCACGTCGCCGACCAGATGGCCCGCAACTGGTACACGGTCGAGGTGGGCGACGTGAAGGAGCTGCGCAGCCTGCTCTCGGCGCTGCGCAACATCGACGCGGTCTTCGACGCGTATCGCGTCACGCCCGGCGGCTGACCGCCGGTAGACTTTCGTGGGTGAGCGGGTACGAAGGCGAGACGACGGTGTGGCAGGGCCACCCGAGCTGGAAGGCCATGCTGCTCTTCTACGTGAAGTGGACGCTCATCTCGCTGATCCCGGTCGCGATCTGGGTGGTGATCGACGTGGCCGGCTCGAGCGTCTCTCCCACCTGGTTCGCCCTCGCGACGGTCGTGCTGCTGGTGCTGACGTATGCGCTCGGCTGGGTGCGGCGCGTCACGACCCGGTACCTGGTCACCGACCGGCGCATCCAGATCCGCACGGGGATCACCACCCGCCACGAGCGCACGACCCACATCGACCGCGTGCAGAACGTCAACCTGAGCCAGACGCTCGCGCAGCGCATCCTCGGCATCGGCGACGTCGACTGGGACACCGCAGGCACCGACGCGCCCGAGTCCGACTTCACCTTCCGCGGCATCGACGACCCGAGTGCGCTCGTGCGCCTCGCGGACCGCTTCACCATCGAGGCGATGCGCACGGCCGCGGGCACGCCTCCCGCGACCCCGCCGCCGGCAACCTGAGGCACGCGATGAAAGCCGGCGCTGACGCGACCGCGATCCGCGACCTCGCGCTCTCGTTCCCGGACGCCCGCGAGGATCACCCGTTCGGGCCGGAGGCGCACGTCTTCAAGGTCGGCGGCGGCAGCCGCATGTTCGCCATCCTGGGCGACGGGCCGCCCGTCGTCGTGACGATCAAGCTGACGCGGGAGGAGCGCGAGATCGCACTGACGCTGCCGTTCGTCTCCGAGGCGAAATACGTGGGCCGCTACGGCTGGGTCACGGCCCGGATCGAGGACGGCCACTGCCTGGAGGCCGCGCTGGAGTGGCTGCGCGAGAGCTACTGGTTGCGCGCACCTGAGAGCACGCGCGAGGCGGCCTGGGTCTAGATGATTGACTCCACGCCCCGCGCGCCTGGACGTCAGGCTGTTGGCAGGGGTTCGGTTTGCCGGTGGGGCTGTGACTGCGACAGACCGAGCCCGGAAATGACGGGCTCTTCCCGGCCGGTGCGTTAGGGTCACCGGCGCGGCTGCAGACGCAGGTGACGCGGCCGCAGCGAACCACACCCGAAGGAGGGGGCACGCATGCGAGGTGGGACGACGAGTGGCGGCTTCATGCCGTGGGCAGCGGCGGCACTCGTGTTGGCAGGGGTCATGCTCGTTCGGGCGACCGCGACGGCGGGCGCTGTGACGACGCCCGCGCCGTGCGGGACGCGGGCCGGCGTCGCGCCCAAGAAGTACAGGCACGTGATCGTGATCATGGACGAGAACAAGAGCTTCTCGGACGTGATCGGAGGCGCCGGGTCGGGGGCCCGCCAGGCGGCCCCCTATCTGAACCACCTTGCGACCGTCTGCGGCCTGGCGACGAACTACCACAGCGCCACCCATCCCAGCCACCCCAACTACATGGCGGTCACGGGCGGCGTCGCGACCACCGCGACCAGCATCAACGCCCCGAACATCATGCAGCAGGTGAGGAACCACGGTGGGAGGTGGGGCGTCTACCAGGGCTCGATGCCGTCCAACTGCCTGCATCGCTCGTCGTTTCCGTACAAGCCGCAGCACAACCCGGGCGTCGCGTACACCGGCCTGGCGGCCGACTGTCCGCGCTGGGACAAGAACCTCGACGGGTTGCGCCACGACATCGCCGGGCCCGGTCTCCCGAACTATGCGTTCATCGCACCCGACCAGTGCAAGGACATGGAGATCGCCTGCACGAGCGGCTCGAACGCGATCACGACCGGGGACAGCTGGCTGCGCACGTGGATTCCGAAGCTCCTGCGGACACGCGGCTACCGCACCGGCCATACCGCGATCTTCATCACCTTCGACGAGGGCGCCCACGGCGGCGGCGGCAACGGGGAGGACTGCCAGGCACCGGCCAACCGGAACGACATCAGCTGCCACGTGGCCACCGTCATCCTTTCGCCGTGGATCAGCAAGGGCACGCGCAGCTCGGCCTACTTCAGCCACTACTCGCTCCTGCAGACGACGGAGCGGATGCTCGGGATCACGAGCTTCGTCGGGCACGCCCGCGACGCCTCGACGAAGGGGATGCGCTCCGCCTTCGGCTTCTAGACGTCCGTCGGGATCGGGCGCGCCCGCGTCAGCCTTCGACGCGCAGCGCGCGCTCGATCCCCTTCGGGCCGATGTCGACCAGATAGCCGCGGAGGATGCCGTGGTTGGCCTCGCTGCCCGGGTTGATGCAGAGCGTCTGGCCGATGCGGCGCTCGCCGCCCGACTCGTGGATGTGGCCGTGGATGCCGAGCAGCGGCTGGTACTTCTCGATCACCCGCCGCACCGCCGTCGACCCGACCGGCCCCCGCAGAACGTCGCCGGCCGAGATGGTCGGGCGCAGGTTCTCGTCGAGGATCGGTGCCGTGTCGAGGCCGGAGTCGTGGGGCGGGACGTGGATCATGAAGACCGACCGGCGTGGATCGCGCACCTGCGCCGCCAGCGCGTCCAGACGCTCGAACAGCTCGTCCTCGGTCACCTCCCGGGGCGTGTCCCAGGGGGTGTTGTTCGACCACCCGTAGGCGAGCAGCTGGAGGTCGCCGGGCATGTCGAGCACCCGGCCGTCGGCGTTGCGGGGGAAGTACGCGTCGTTGTCGATGATCGGGTCGATGCCGAAGTCGTCGTCGTTTCCCGGAATCACGTACAGCGGCACCGAGCCGTCGCCCAGCCGCTCGGTGGCGAGCGCCATCCACTGCTCCATGCGCTCGTTCATCAGCCGGTGCAGGAGCTCGTCCCGGGCCGCGGCGTCGGACGCGAGCCGGTCGGTCTCCCCGGCGCTCGTCACGACTGAGTAGTAGCCGACGTCGGCGATGTCGCGCTCGAGCGTGGCGAGCTCCTCGGCCGAGCCCGCCCGGCGCTGGACGCCGAACAGCTCGGCCGAGTAGGTGCCGCCGTTCTCCACGATCGGGACGATCGCCTTGCCGGTGAAGTCGCCGGCGACGAGTGCGATGTCCGCCTTGTAGACGTTCAGCTTGATCGCGTTCAGGAACTTCCGCCACGCCTTCTCGGCGGCATGGAAGTCGCTCGCGAGGTAGATCCGGACCGTCTTCGCCACTAGTCCGGTGGGATCTCGGCGAACAGCATGCTGGTATCGACGCCCTTGCTGCGCTGGACGACCTTCATGATCGCCCAGATCACGAGTCCGACGGCGATGAACACGAGCGTGCCGGTGATGCCGCTGTTGTTCAGGTAGTCCAGCCGCCCGCTGCCGCTGTTCGTGAGGTTGTCCCAGATGGGCTTCACCGCGGCGAACCAGTAGATCCAGATCGGGAACACGAGCCAACCGACCCCGAGCAGCCACAGCCACTTCTGGAACGGCGCGTTGCGGATCAGATCGGGCCTGCGGAAGCGGATCAGGATGGCGTTCACCCCCGGCATGATCCAGGTCAGCGCGGCCATGAAGATCGAGAACCAGAGCGTCGCGACCAGGTTCAGCTTGCCGTTCGGCGGCGCGATCGAATTGGGCAGGACGGAGAAGTTCTGCAGCCACAGGAAGAGGGCGGTCATGCCGATGGTCGCGAGGATGGCGTTCAGCGGCGCGGCCATACGCTCGTTGACGACGCCGAACCACTCCGGCAGCTGCCGGTCGAGGCTCCAGGCGAGCCCCATGCGGCTGATGAAGTTGACGTAGACCGGGCATAGCAGCAGCGGGAACATTGCCCCGGCCAGGCTGATCAGCGCCCAGAGCGGCCAGAGCGTCTTGTTCGCGATCACCGCCACGAGCGGCATCGACGGCGGCTGGCCGAGCGGGAGCGCGATGTTCGTGACGCCGCCCCAGTAGTTGTAGCCCCAGGCCGTCGTCGTGTTGAAGCCGATGTGGTTCGAGAACAGGTCGACGTACACCGAGTTCGCGACGACGCCGACGAGGAGCGCCCCGAGCAGCGCGATGGACACGCCTCGCTTCACGTTGCCGCGCACCTCACCGGAGATGTAGGCGGAGTACTGGAAGCCGATGAACTGCAGGAACACGATGCCGAGCATGAACGGGAAGACCGTGCGCGAGAACAGGTCGCCGAGGAAGTCGTTCGTGTGCCCCGGGAGGATGGCGCTGCCGGAGGCCGCGATCTTGTCCGCGGACACGCCGTTCGTGTACTGCGGCAGGTTGTGCTGGAAGTCGGACGAGCTCGTGGCGAGCAGGCCGAAGACGAACATCAGGACGAAGCTCGCCACCCCGATCGCGGCCAGGATGGTGACCACCTTGTGGAACCGCCGCGTGGGCAGGAGCACGATGCCGAGGATGACCGCGAGCACGACGAGCGACCAGATGAGGCCGTTCCAGCCCGTGATCTCGCCGGATGAGTTCGTGAACCAGTTGTTCGCGTTCTTGAAGAAGTGGCCGCCGGCCCCGATGCCGATGATCCGGCCTGTGATCTGGAGGTTCCGCAGGACGAGCGGCACCTCGAAGGCCATGATGGCGATCGACGCGATGACCAGCGTCCACGACTCGAGCCATCCAAGGAACGGCCCGATGATGCGCGTCGTGAAGACGTAGTCGCCGCCGGAGCGCGGCATGACCGACGTCAGCGACGCGAAGATTAGGGCCAGGAGGACGCAGAAGATGCCCGTGATGATCGCCGCCCAGCCGTACTCGGAGAACGGCCCGAAGCGCCACACGGGGACGAACGCGAGCGAGTAGAACGCCGGATAGAGCGTCAGCCCGACGCCGACGAACGCGGCGATGTTGAAGAAGAGCGCGTTCGTGACGCTGACGTCACGGACAAGGCCCGACGACTGCCGGACAAAGAGCCGCCTCCCGGTCCCGGACTCGGCCATTTCCGCCATGTCTCACCTTTCCCCTCATGCGCGCGGGCCCGTACCCGCGCTGATACCGCGCAGGTATACCATGGCGTTCGGACGCGTCTCAAGGAGCATGGTTACGACCAATTCTCGGGCGCGTCCCAGTCCATCCCGCCGGTGTCCCAGCCCACCAGGCAGGCGGGCGAGATGGCGGCGGCGACGCGCTCGAGGAACGCGCGATCGGCGTCGCCGAACGCCGCCGGCACGTCCGAGTCGACGTCGATCTCAGCGACGACGGAGCCCTCGTAGCGGACGGGGACGACGATCTCAGAGCGGGTGGACGGGAAACAGGCGAGATAGCGCGGATCGGCGTTCACGTCGTCGACGATCTCGGAGACGCCGCTGGCCGCGGCGGCGCCGCAGACGCCCTGGCCGATCGGGATGCGGATATGGTCGGTCGCGCTCGGTCCCTTCCACGGGCCGAGCACGAGCTCCTCGCCCTCGACGAAGTAGATCCCGACCCAGGAGTACGTGTCGAGGCGGTCGTGGATCGCCTCGACTGCGCCGCGCACGATCGCGTCCGAGTCCTCCTCGGCGGCCGCGAGCCGCTCGATCTCGGCGGCGACGGCGTCGTAGTCGGCAGAGGCCGGGCTCACGCCTCGACCTCGTGCTCCTCGAACCGCGCCACCGACTCTCGGAACGCACCGGCGACCTCGACGGGCCGGCGGTCGGCGGGGTCGATGCAAACGACGGTCTGGGTCGCGCTCACGAGGTGCTCGCCCGTGTCGGCCCGGTAGGCGTCGAACGCCCATGTGACGCTGGTGCGGCCGAGCCGATCGACGCGCACGTACACCTCCACCTCGTCGTCGAAGCGGGCGGGGGCGTGATACTCGACGTGCTGCGCGCGCATCACGAACTCGGGCTCGCCCGGGACGTGCGTCAGCCGTCCCAGGCGGCGCAGGTACTCGACCCGGGCGCGGTCGAAGTACGGCATGTAGCGCCCGTAGTAGACGACGCCCTGCGCGTCGGTCTCGTCGAACCCGACCCGGATCCGGTGGACGAAGCGGTACGGGGGGTGGTCGGCGGCGGCCATCAGCTCCGGATCAGCTCGAGCACCTCGTCCCGGCGTGCCTCCATGGTGCCGGCGTCGAGGGCCTCGAGGTTCAGGCGCAGGAGCGGCTCCGTGTTCGAGGGGCGCACGTTGAAGTGCCAATTGGGGAACTCGAACGAGATCCCGTCCATGTGCGACACGCGCTCCGCCTCGCGCCCGTAGCGCTCCTTCAGCTGCTGCAGCTTCACGGGCACGTCAGAGACGGTGGAGTTGATCTCCCCGGAGATGAAGTAGCGCTCGCGGAACGGGCGCAGCAGCTCCGAGAGCGGCTTGCCGGCCCGCGAGACGATCTCGAGCATGACGAGCGCCGGCACCACCCCGGTGTCGCAGTAGTAGAAGTCGCGGAAGTAGTAGTGGCCCGAGACCTCGCCGGCGAAGACGGCGTCCTCCTTGCGGATGCGGGCCTTGATGAACGCGTGGCCGACCCGGTTCTCGAGCGCGGTGCCGCCGGCCTCGCGAACGACGTCGCGGACGGCCCACGACGCGCGCAGGTCGTAGACGACGGTCGCACCGGGATGGCGCTCGAGCATCGTCTGCGCAATCAGCGCCGTCACCAGGTCGCCGGGCACGAACTCGCCCGTGTCGTCGATGAAGAAGCAGCGGTCGGCGTCGCCGTCCCAGGCGATGCCGAGATCTGCGCCCTCGGCCCGCACGCGCTCGATGATGAAGCGGCGGTTCTCCTCGAGCAGCGGGTTGGGCTCGTGGTTGGGGAAGTTGCCGTCGGGGTCGAAGTTGTGCGCCGAGACCTCGACCGGCAGGCGGTCGAGCACCGGCGAGATCATCGGCCCGGCCATGCCGTTGCAGCCGTCGAGCACGAGCTTCAGGGGCCGCACCGCGGAGGCGTCGACGAAGCTCGCCACGCGGTCGTGGAAGCCGCCGTAGACGTCGCGCCTCGTCACCTCGCCGGCGCCGCCGGACGGCCCATCGAGGTTCCCGAGCGCCGCCTGCTTGATCTTGTCGAGCCCCGTGTCCGAGCCGACGGGGAGGGCGCCGCGGCGGACGATCTTCATCCCGTTGTAGGCGGCCGGGTTGTGAGAGGCGGTCACCTGCAGGCCGCCCTCGTAGCCGTACTCGCCGACGGCGAAGTAGAGCATCTCGGTGCCGATCTCGCCGAGGTCGACGACGTCCGCGCCGGCGTCGGAGGCGCCGCGCACCGCCGCCGCGCTCAGGTCGGGCGAGGAGAGCCGCATGTCGTGGCCGATCGCCATGACGCGCGGCTCGAACGCGCTCACGTATCCGCGTGCGAGGGCATAGGCGCCGTCGGCGTCGAGCTCGTCCGGCACGATGCCGCGCACGTCGTAGGCCTTGAAGGCTGCGGGCGAGAGCATCGGGCGGGCAGTCTATCGACCGCCTTCCGCGATACTGGGCACATGGACGTCAGGCTGCGACCGCTCGAGGCCGGCGACGCAGCCCTCCTGGCCCGGCTCTACGCGGCGCAGCGGGCGTTCCTGGCTCCCTTCGACCCGCCCCGGCCGGACTCGTTCTACACGCTCGAGGGGCAGCGGCTCGAGCTTGACCTGCTCGAGCGCGAGCGGGCCCGCGACCGCCTGTACCGCTTCCTGATCGAGGCCGACGGCGAGCCCGCTGGCGCCATCTCGGTCTCACGCGTCACCCGCGGCCCGTTCCAGAACGCCGGGCTCGGCTACTGGGTGGCGCAGGAGCTGAACGGGCGCGGCGTTGCCACCGGCGCGATCGCGCGCGTGTGCGAGTGGGGGTTCGGGACGGCGGGCCTGCACCGCCTGGAAGCGGCGACGCTCGTCGGCAACATCGGCTCCCAGGTCGCCCTGCGCCGGAACGACTTCCTCGAGATCGGCCGCTCCCCGAGCTACCTCTACATCAACGGCGCCTGGCGCGACCACCTGCTGTTCGCCCGCACCGTGGACGACGGCGCCCCAACCGGGGTCTGACCCCGAACGGTCCGCGTCACACCGCTGTGACACATTCGGGAATGGGGGCCGGGCCCCGTCAAGCGGGGCCAGGCCCCGGTTCGTTGCCTACTGCAGCGGCGGGTCCTCTGGCCGGTTACCCGGAAGCGGGTGCTCGATCGGTCCGCCGGCGCGAAAGAGCTCGATCGACCCGCAGTACGCGCACTGGTACACGTGCACGTCCACGTTGGACGTGCCCCAGATGTCGCCGAAGAACGCAACGCCCACACGCGAGCCTTCGAGCAGCCGCTCGAGGCCCGCATACGCACGCGCGACGTCGCAGTGCGGGCAGCGCGACGTGAGCGAGGCGATCCACGTCTCGCGACGGCGAGACTGCTCGATCCCGTCGACCGCCTGCTGGGCACCGAAGAGCTCCAGCTCATGGACGAGCTGGTCCGCGTCGTCAGCGGCCATGACCTGCTCCCCCGGCGCGCGGCCGCCCCACCGGCGCACACGGGCATGAGTCGCCTCGGAGCGCGGCACCCGCTTGTCACGGCCGAGCATCGCAGCATCGGGAAGGATCCATGTGATCTCGACTGAGGTGGCACCGTCGGGCGCGGCCCAGAAGATCAGCTGTGAACCGTCGTCGGCCACCCGATCAGGAAGGCCACGCCGCCCGTAGCTTCTCGGCCGTACGGGTGATGTGCTCGGGCATCACCTTCACGTCGGCGAGGACGGGCATGAAGTTCGTGTCGCCGTTCCAGCGCGGGACGACGTGCAGGTGCAGGTGGCCCTCGACGCCTGCTCCGGCCACCCGTCCGATGTTGAGCCCGGCGTTGAACCCGTGCGGTGACATGGCGGCCGTCAGCGCCCGCACGCTCTCGTCGAGCAGGCGCCACATCTCGGCCCGCTCGGCCTCGTCGAGCTCGCCGGGCCCGGCCAGGTGGCGGTACGGCGCGACCATCAGATGGCCGTTCGAGTACGGGTAGAGGTTCATGACCACGTAGGCGCGCTCGCCCCGCCGCACCACCAGGTCGTGCGTCTCGTCGGCCGCCGCCGCGCAGAAGATGCACCCGTCCGCGTCCGCGCCGCCCTCCACGTACTCCAGCCGCCAGGGCGCCCAGAGCGCCTCCGTCATATCCAGCGCTTCCCGTGGAAGTAGCCGAGCAGTCCCATCGCGACGGCGAACATCATCCCGACCGTGACGACGAACCCGTGGTAGTCCCGGCTGAACGGGATGTGCGAGAAGTTCATCCCGAAGAGGCCCGTGATGAGCGTCAGCGGCAGCAGGATCACCGAGAAGATGGTCAGGATCCGGAGGATGTCGTTCTGCTTGTGCGCGATGACCGACTCGTTGGTCGTCTCGAGCGCCTCGACGACCTCCTTGTAGTTATCGAGCTGGTCCCAGATGCGCTCGGCCTTGTCGACGACGTCGTCGAAGTAGACCTCGAGGTCCTCCGGCAGGTAGCGCGTCCGCGACCGCTCGAGCAGGCGCAGCGTCGAGCGCTCGGGCTTGATGACCTTGCGGTAGGCGACGATCTCCTGCTTCACGTCGGAGATGTCGCGGACGACCTCCTCGGAGCGGCGCTCGGTGAAGATCGCCTCGGTCAGGCGGTCGAG
This sequence comes from Actinomycetota bacterium, assembly GCA_046732235.1. Lineage (GTDB taxonomy): Bacteria > Actinomycetota > Thermoleophilia > Gaiellales > JAICJC01 > JAICJC01. Next base: position 3,129 of record JBKPMQ010000318.1, on the reverse strand, counting down.
CTTGAAGCCGATCTTGTCGAGGATCGGGAAGCAGTAGTCGAAGAGCTCCGAGAGGATCTCGTACAGCACGTAGCCCGAGCCCTTGGAGAAGTACTGCTCGCGCCGCTCGGTGTTGGCCTCGAGCTGCGAGAACAGCCGGCCGACCGGCTTCAGGGCGACGTTCGGGAGCGTGACGACGAAGCCGTTCCCCACGAACACGTTCAGTTCGGCGGCGTCGAGGCGCCCGCGCACCTTATTGAAGTACGGGACGTGGAGCACGATGAAGATGTACTCGTCGTACTCGTCGATCTTGGGCCGCTGCCGGGTCGAGAGCACGTCTTCGAGGTCCAGCTCGTGGAAGTCGAAGTGCTGCGCGAGCCACGCCGTCTCGACGGCGGTCGGCGTCTCGATGTTCAGCCAGCGCAGGCCGGCGGCCGCGATCTCACCGACCTGCGGCTCGGAACGCTCCGCCGGGCTCTGAGGCGCGCGGTCGCGCCGACGTACTGTCCTCGGGATCCGGGGCAGGTTCGGCATCGCAGCTCACGATTGCGGGCAGGGCATCCACGCCGGCCATTCTACTTGCCGAATCGGCGCTCCGCAGCCCCCGGACGGCCACGGAGCAGGTACGCGGCCAGCAGCGCGCCGGAGATCGGGGCGACGGCCAGCTTGACCGGCACCGGTGCGGACGAGGGTGTGACGAAGCCCTCGATCGTCCCGGCGACGATGAGGAGCGGCATGGTGCCGAGGACGACCGCCACCGACCGGCGGCCGTGCTCGCGCAGCACCTCGGCGCGCGGGCGCGGGCGGGCGCGCACGAGCGCGTCGGCCAGCGACAGCCCCGCCGCGGCGACGATGGTGAACGCGCTCAGCTCGATGACGCCGTGGGGGATGATCAGCGACCAGTAGAGGCCGTTCGCCCCGTGCTGGTTCTCGACGCCCGAGAGCACGCCGAGGAGCATCGAGTTCACGTACAGGCTGTAGATCGTGCCGAGCCCGAACAGGACGCCGCCGGCGTAGTCGAAGAAGCTGACGACGATATTGTGCGACCAGATCGCGACGGACGTCGGCACCATCACGCCCGCGGGGATGGCGTGGTGTGCGCGGTGGCCGGCGTCGCGCAGGCCGGCGGGCAGGAAGCTGCCCGCCGTGGCCGGATCGGCGAGCGCCCACACGAACCCGCCGACGGCGATCGCGATCTGGAAGACCGCCGCCGCGAGCACGAGCCGGCGCAGGTCCCAGACCGCGCGCGGGTAGCCGGTCCACAGGAACCGGACGACGGCGCGCAGCGGCGCCCGGGCCGGGCGGTAGAGGACGGCGTGCGCCCGGGCGACCAGGTCGTTCAGCCGCGGCAGCACCGGCGACCCCGGCTGCTCAGCCCGCAGGCGCGCGAGATCGGCCGCCGCCTGCTGGTAGCGGCGGGCCAGCAGGCCGACCTCGTCGGCCGAGAGGGCGCGCTGGTTCCGGCTCGCGCGTGCGACCAGGCCGGCGAGCTCGTCCCACAGCGGGGCGCGGGCGGCGCTCCAGGTCTGCGCGGAATCGGCCGATATCATCGGGCGGGAGTTCGAGACCATCGTCACTCGACGGTATCGGACGCTCGAGGGCACATGCTGAACCACCGGATCGAGATCTCCACCCCTGAGCGCGTGACGGTCGCGTACGAGCTGGCGGGCGTCGGCAGCCGCATGCTCGCGCAGTCGATCGACGCGCTGATCGTGACCGGGATCCTGGTCGGCCTCTTCACGGCAGCGAGCGCCATCTCCGGGCCGGTCGTCCTCGCGGTCGCGATCGGCGGCGCCACGCTCGCGCCGGTCTGCTATTTCCTGCTGATCGAGTGGCTGCGGCACGGGTCCACGCCCGGCAAGGCGGCGCTGCGGTTGCGCGTCGTCTGCGCGACCGGCGAACCGGTGGGGCTGCAGGAATCGGCCGTCCGCAACCTGGTCCGGATCGTCGACTTCCTGCCGCTCGCCTACGTGCTCGGCGGCATCTGCGCAATGGTGTCGCGCGACGGCCGCCGCCTGGGCGACATGGCCGCCGGCACGATCGTCGTCCGCCTCTCCGAAGGCGACCCGACCGGCGGCTTCGCGGGCACGTTCGCCGCGGCGGTCGCCGACGCGGAGCGCGATCCGATCCCGGCCGACCTGATGGCCGTCGCGGTCGCCTACCGGCGCCGGGCCGCCCAGATCGACCCGGGGCCGCGGGCGCACCTGGCGGCGCAGATCTGCGAGCGGATCGAGCCGTTCTGGCCCCGGCCCGAGGGGATGGGCGAGGAGGAGTACGTCGTCCGCGCGGCCACCCAGACCCTGCCCGGGCAGGCCAAAGGATGAGCGTGCGGCCGGCGCCGCGCCCGCTGGACATCGGCCGGGCGCTCGACCTCGCCCTGCTGATCTACCGGCGCTATTTCGTCGCCCTGGTGGTGGCGATGGCGGTCGCCGTCGTGCCGCTCGGCCTGCTCACGATCGCGCCGCGGCCGTGGGGGCTGATCGGCGCACTCCTTCAGACGAGCGTGCTCGCCGGCGTGACCCCCGGCATCGCCACGCTGATCGTGTCGGACGTGCGCTCCGGCGCCGAGCCGACCGTGACAACCGTCTGGCGGCGGTTGGCGCCGATGCTCCTCGGGCTCGTGCTGACGGTGACCCTCGCCCTCCTGGTGGCGTTCATCTCGATCGTCCTGTTCTTCGTGCCCTTCCTGCTGCTCGTGGTGTGGTTCCAGCTCGTCGGCGAGGTCGTCGTGGTCGAGCGGTTGCGGTTCCTCGCCGCGATGCGCCGCAGCCGCAACCTCGTCCAGGGCTCGTACTGGCGGGTGGCCGGCTACCTCATCCTGAGCGTCCTCATCACCGGCGTCGCGTCGGGCGCGCTGGCGGCGGCTCCGACGGCGGCTGCCCTCCAGTTCGGCATCCACGTCGACGCGGCGGCCGCCATCGGCGCCGCGCTCACGATCGCCGCCCGCGTGCTGGTCGCCCCGGTCGGCGCGCTGCTGATGGCCCTGCTGTACTTCGACCTGCGCATGCGCCACGACGGATCCGACATCGCCGCGATGCTCGACGCGCTGCCCGCCGCCCCCGTCGCCGGGGCGCCTCGCTGACGGCGCCGGCCGACCTGGCGCGGGTCGCTGCGGCGGCCGATCGCGTCTCGCCGGGCCTCGACCATGCG
>JBKPMQ010000317.1:0-7369 GCA_046732235.1 Actinomycetota bacterium | reverse complement strand
GTGCAACATCGGCCCGCGCTCGACGCCCGAGTACCCGGCGCTGGCACAGGCGGCGGTGCACCACCTCGCATCCGGCGAGACCGTCTTCGCCGGCCAGCGCAACGACGGGTTCTTCGTCGACCTCGGGGCGATCTTCGACCTCGGCGACCTGCGCCCGTTCCAGAACCTGCACTTGATCCCGTCGCCGGCGGCGAAGAGCGTCGACACGCTCAGCAGGCTGAACGTGCACACCATCGCGATCCAGGTGCCGATCTCGCACCTGACCCGCGACGGCTCGCGGCCCACCGACCCGTCCCGGGCGAAGGCCGTCCTGGGCATCTGGGGAGCCGCCAGCCGGCGGCGGGTCAAGGTGACGGATACCGCGAACGACGCGAACGGCGAGTCCGGCCCCTGGGTGCAGGTGTCGCGGCTCGGCAACCCGCTCTTCAACGAGGTGATCGTTCCGCTCGGCAGGAAGGACCGCTGGAACGGCACGCACCCCGCGGGCGACTGGGCCTTCGCGCAGTACGTGAAGCACCCGGAGCTGGCGAGGCTGCTCCCGGTGCTCTATCCGGGGGTGTTCCCGCACCTGGCCGGCCTCAAGGCGGAGCGGGCCGACCTCGTGGCGATCCTCCTGACCGGCCTGCCGGCCGGCATCGTCCCGGGCTTCCAGAACTTCACCGGGAAGACGCTCGCCGACATCCTGCGCCTCAACGTGGCGATCCCGCCGGCGACGAAGCCGAGCCCGCTCGGCCTCCTCGGCGGCGACCTTGCCGGGTTCCCGAACGGCCGCCGCGTGGCGGACGACGTCGTCACGATCGAGCTGCGCGCGATCGCGGGCGTCACCTACCCGCTCGTGAACCCCGACTTCAAGCCCGACGCCGCCGCGTCGGCGGTGAGCGAGAACCTGAAGCCGGGTCCCGGCCGCTACCTGCCGACGTTCCCGTATCTGGGGACGCCGCACGACGGGTTCCACACGCCGTAGATCCGAAAACCGCGTCCCCCGGCGGCCGTCCGGCCGCCGGGGGCACCCTAGGGCAAAGGAGCAGCCCGATGACCGAGCACCATTCCCACCGTTCGCATCCCGAGCAGGTCGTGCTCGAGATCGGCGGCGACCTCGGCGCCCTCGTCGTCTACGCCGACGCCGCCGTCCACGGCGCCGAGATCGAGATCAGCCCCGCGGGCGCCGACGCCGATCGCTCCCACAAGGAGTTCCTGCACCGGCCGGTCGCCGGCAGGCCCACCTACGCCGCCGTCTTCGACCGGATCGCCGGCGGCAGCTACACGCTGTGGATGCACGACAGCGCCCTTGCCCGGGACGTGTCCGTCGCGGGCGGCCGCATCACCGAGCTCGATTGGCGCGGCGCCGAGATCCCGGCCCGTCCCCTGTCCGGCAACGTCGTAGACTGACCCGCCATGTCGCCCGGCAGGTGGACCCGCACCCTCGCGCGCGACGAGTGGCGCCGCCTCGGCTGGTTCGCGGCCGCGATCGCCCTCCTGCACCTGGCCGGCTGGGCGCTCTTCCTCGACTACGCGAACGGCTACGCCCAGCTGGCCGGCGTGGGCGTGACCGCCTACCTGTTCGGCCTGCGGCACGCGTTCGACGCCGATCACATCGCGGCGATCGACAACACGACCCGCAAGCTTCTCGCCCAGGGGCGGAGGCCGATGGGCGTCGGGTTCTTCTTCTCGCTCGGGCACGCGAGCGTCGTCTTTGCGCTCGTCGCGGCGCTGTCGCTGGCCACCAGGGCCGCGGACACGCGCATTCCGGCGTTCCAGCACTACGGCGGCTACGTCAGCGCCGGCGTGTCGGGCACGTTCCTGTGGATCATCGGCATCCTGAACCTCGTCGTCCTGCTCGACGTCGTGCGCATCTTCCGCGAGATGCGGGGCGGCCACTACGACCGCGAGCGGCTCGAGAACCGCCTGCTCGAGCGGGGGATGATGAGCCGGTTCTTCGGCCGGTTCTTCCGCCTGATCGATGCGAGCTGGAAGATGTACCCGCTCGGCCTCCTGTTCGGGCTCGGGTTCGACACCGCGACCGAGGTCGGCCTGCTCGCCCTCGCGGCCGGCGTCGCGACCGACACGGTGCCGCTCCTGGGGATCCTCTCGCTGCCGCTGCTCTTCGCCGCCGGCATGGCGATGATGGACACGCTCGACGGCGCGTTCATGGCCGGCGCGTACGGGTGGGCGTTCTCGAACCCCGTGCGCAAGGTCTACTACAGCATCACGGTCACGGGCCTCTCGATCGTGGTCGCGCTCGCGATCGGGACGGTCGAGCTCCTGCAGGTGCTCTCGGCCCGGCTCGCGCTCTCCGGCGGGTTCTGGGACTGGTTGAACGGGCTCGACTTCGCGACGCTCGGCTACGCCGTGGTGGGGCTGTTCCTGCTCATGTGGGCGGGCTCGGTCTCGATCTGGAAGCTCCGCCGGATCGAGGATCGCTGGGGCGGGTAGGTCGTCTCCGCACACGCCAATTGGCGTTCACCGCGGATGCCAATTGCGAGGTTTCCGGGAACCATCCGGAGATCCGCCTCGTCGTACATCGCGTGAAGGCTTTGCATGTGATCGCCACCGTGGCGGCGATCGGCGCTGCCGCCGCCGGCTGCGGATCGGGATCCGGCGGGCACGACACCCGGATCGCGATCCGCGCGGTCGTGCGCGCGGGCTGCTCCCCCGGGCCGGCGACCGGCCGCCCCTATCCCGGGTCGATCGTGATCGCCGGTGCGGACAGCCGGAAGGTCGTCCGGATCGGCGGGCGTGACGTCGCCCGGATCGCGGTCGATCCCGGCGGCTACCGGGCCGGGGCCGCCTGGGTCGCCGGCAGCCGGCTCGTCTCGGCACGCGTCGACGGCCGTTCGGTCACCGTCGCGCCCAACGGCCAGGTGCGCTTCCGCGCGCCGACCGGCGCGGACACCGACCTGCGGCTCGTCGTTGCACTCCGCCGCACGGAATGCAACCTGCCCGGTGCGGCGGGCTGACGCGCTTCCGCGCCAGCCCGCCGCGATGGGCTAGCGGACGTTGATCCTCCACTGGCCGCGACCGTGGGTCGCCGCCACGACGTAGCTCCGGTTCGGGCTGACAGCGAGCGCCCACACGTCGACGTTCGGCAGGCCGTGCCCGAACCTCGACCAGTGATGCGTGCCCTCGCGGGCGATGAAGACGCCGATGTCGGTTGCCACGATCAGCTTGTGGTGCACCAGCACGATGTCGTCAGCCGGGTTGTCCGGCAGATTGCCCGTGATGTCCTTCCACGTCTTCCCGCCGTTGTGCGACTCGAAGACGTGGCCGTGCCCGCCGCCGGGAATCCAGCGGCGCAGGAACCCGCCGAACGTCACCATCACGTGGTTCGGATCGTTGCGATCCACGGCGACGCTCGTGATGAAGCGGTTCGGCAGGTTCGGCGCGTGGACGGTGTGCCACGCGCCGCCGGCGTTCGTGTCAATGCCGGACTTGAACGGGACGCCCTGGTGCGGCTCGCACGGGAGCGCGCACCATCCGGCGTAGATCGTCTTGCCGTTCACGGCCAGCGCCGTCGTCGACGCGTGCGTGTCGTGGATGATCTTCCAGTCGCAGGCCGTTGCCGAGCAGGTCGTGTTCCAGCCGGCATGGTCGTCCCAGATGAACTCGCCTCCGGCCACCCAGTGGGTCGGGTTGCGGACATCCGCGGTGAACGGCGCGATGAACTGCGGCGCCGGGTCGCACGGCTTGGGCGTGTACGTGAACGCGCCGCAGGACGGCGAGATCTCGCGGTAGTGCATGCCCGCGTCGGTGCTGAGCGCCATGTCGAGATAGACGTACTCGTTCACGACGTGGTTCGCGTTCGACGGATCGACGATCACGTCGCCACCGTCACCCGTGAACCCCTGCGTGACAAGCGGGAAGTGCGGACGGGTCAGCGTCGCCCCGTTGTCCTGCAGGCCACCCCAGACGCCGTCGCCGCCCTCCATGTGGCCGATGCCCGCGGAGTAGTACTGGGTCGTGCGCAGCGTCGCGTTCAGGTTGACCCATCCGGCCTGGACGTGGTCGGACAGCGGCCGTCGCCACACACCGCCGTCGCTGCCCGTGTAGAACGTGTGGCCCGTGATCAGCACCGCGTGCTGGTCGGGGTGCACCGTCGGCGGGCAGTCGGTCGGGCTGCCGTGGAAGCACGGCAACACGAAATTGAAGTACGGCCCGATGGTCGACCACGTCTGGCCGCCGTTGAAGGACTGGTACACCTCCTCGAGGCCCGCGTAGACATGAAGCGGGTCGTTCGGGTCGACCTTGACATACTGGTTGTACCAGGTCTGCGCTCCCGGGAACTGCCCCAGCGCCGGCTCGGCCGAGCCCGAGTGGGCGAGCTTGGTCGCGTCGGCGATCAGCGTCCACGGCCCTGCGGGCTTGCCGCTCTTCGAGACGTAGATGCCCTGCAGGTTCGTGAACCCCTCGGCCGCGGTCGGATTGACGAGCCGCTTCGGCGATTCGATGATCGCGTAGATCACGCCCTTGCCGGCCGAGAAGCTCGTCCGGCCGATGTCGCTGACGTCGATGTCGCCGGTCGGGGTGATGCGGTGGAAGGTCCCCCGCTTGCCCCAGTGCTGCGACACGTAGAAGCCGTTGTACTTCAGATCCGACGGAAGCGTCCCGCCGCGCCACCCGAGGGCGGCGAGGACGACACGGCCGCCGGTTCCCGGCTGGAACGTCACGTCGGTGATGTGCGACGTGCGGTACGGCGAGTGGGCCGGGTTCGGATCCGGCTTCAGCACGAGATGCCAAAGCCCGCCCGGCGACGCCGAGTGCCGGTAGAGGCCGGCGTTCGTCGCTGCGTAGGCGTGGCCGGCGCCGTCGAAGTGGATGTAGTACACGTTGCGGCTCTCGAGCTCGGTGCCGCCGACGCGATGCCACGCGTGCGCGCCCGGCGCCAGCCGGTAGATGCCGAAGCCGTTGAAGTTCTCGAACGCGGTGTTCGCCTCGCCGAGACCGACCCACACCGAGCCGTCGGCGGGGTTCGTCGCGAGCGCGCCGATCGAGAGCCTGGGCAGGCCGTCGGACCAGGTCGCCCAGTGCGCGCCGCCGTCGGTCGACTTCCAGATGCCGCCGTCGGCACCCGCGCCGAAGATCGCGCCGCCCGCGGCCGTGAGGGCGGTCATGCGGCCGGTAACCAGCCCGAACCCGGCGCCGAAGTTGCTCCAGACCGGATCCTTGTAGCCGGGGACGGGGTCGTCCAGGAACGGCCTGTCGGTCAGCTCCTGCCAGGAACCGCCGACCGTCTGCAGCCGCGCCGCGGCAGCCATCGCCGCGACGTACGCCTGGGCGGACACGGTGGACGCCGGCGCCGTGCGCATGATCGACTCCTGCGCGGCCCGCGCCAGCACCTCGTTCTCCTCGCCCCCGCCTTCGTCCTCGGCGGTGGCGTTGTGCGCCTTCGCGAGCTCTCCCAGCCGGGGCGACACCTTCGGCGCCTTCCCTGCCACTGCCGTCGGCACCATGGTCAGTGCCACCAGCACCCCAAGGCCCGCGGCGCCCGCTCCGGCACGCCGCAACCACCTGCTTCGGCTCATCATCGCCCCCTTCGTGTTCGCCCCATCCCCGCAATAACGAGACAAGCGTCGCTTGGCGATGCTAGTCCCGCGCCAGGTGGGACGCAAGGAGAATTTTGGAATCCGAACGGCTCCGAATACCCTCCCCGGGTGCCCTCCGAGCGGCCCGTGGTCGTGGACCGCCGCGCCGGCGTGAACGGCGAGCTCGTCCTGCGCCGCGCGGGCGCGGACCACGAGGTGATCGCGAACGGGACGTTTCTGATGGACACCCGCGACGGGCGCTCCGAGCGGGTGCTCGTGCGCGAGGCCGTCGCCGGCCAACGAGACGCCCGCGTCCTGCTCGGCGGCCTCGGCGTCGGCTTCTCGCTCCGGGAGGCGCTTGGCTCGCCCGAGGTGGCCGAGGTCGTCGTGTGCGAGCTCGAGCCCGCGGTCGTCGACTGGGCGCGGACGCATCTGCGCCCGTACGGCGGCGCGGGCCTCGACGACCCCCGCGTCCGCCTGGTCGTCGCCGACCTCGCCGACGCGCTCGAGACGCTCGAGCCGCCGTTCGACGCGGTCTGCCTCGACGTCGACAACGGCCCCGGCTGGCTCGTCCACGAGCGCAACCGCCGCCTCTACGCGGATGCGGGGCTGCGGCGCATTCGCCGGCTGCTGCGCCCGGGCGGCCGGCTGACCGTGTGGGCGGCCGCCGCCGACGCCGCGTTCGAGGCACGGCTGCGGGGCTGCTTCGACGACGTGTGGACGGTCGAGATTCCGGTGCCCCGCGGCCCGGACGACGTCGTCTACGTCGTCTCGGTCAGTCCGTCCACCAGTCCTTGACCAGGACGCCGTCGCCTCCCTCGGGGCGGTCGGCGCCGATCGCGATCAGCTCGAGACCCTCGGGCCCTGCCCGGAACCCGCGCACGACGGCCGGCGCGACCCGAACCACGTCCCACTGCTTCAGGTCGACCACCTCGTCGTCGAGCCGGATCTGGCCGGAACCGCCGACGACGACGTAGGCCTCCTCCTGCTCGCGATGGTGATGGCCGGTGCCGGGCCGGAAGTCCGGCGGATACCGGAAGTAGGACACGCCGAGATGCTCCGAGTCGAGCCGGCTGCGGCTCATGTGGGCGTCGATCCCGGCGGCGCGGGCGGCCTCGGAGGACTCGATCTGCTTCAGATTGACGATGGTGTGACGGTTCATGCGCCGAGACTACTCGTCCGCCATCTCGAGGAGCGTCGTCACCGTCGTCCAGTTGCGGGCGGTCGCCTTGACGCCGAGGCCCTTGCCGGCGAGGCCCGCCCACAGCTTGGAGCGGGCGACCCCGTCGGGATGCCAGGCGTAGATCTCGCGGCCGATGACCTCCATCCGCTCGCCGCCCGCCGCCAGCGCCGCGAGCTTCTCGAGCGCCGTGGCGTCTGGCTCGGCCTCCAGGAAGCTGACCTGGTAGCGCTTCGGGTTGTCGGCGACGTCGCCCAGCGGATTGCGGCGGACGACCTCGGCGAGCTCGTCGCGGGTACGCACGACGACGGCGATGTCGAGCCCGAGCTCGTCGGCGATCAGCTTCTCGCAGGCCTTCGCCACGGCGGCCGGCGTGCGCCGGGTGTCGAGGACGACGTTTCCGCTCTGCACGTAGGTGCGCACGTCGTCGAACCCAGCGCCGGTGAGGAGCTCCCGGAGGGCAGGCATGGCGACGCGGTTCCGCGGCCCGATGTTGATGCCGCGCAGCAGAGCGATCTGGCGCACGCGGATAGGCTCGCACACGCATGCCCGCCATGTGGAACCCGGAGCTGGTCGTCGACGAGGAGCTTGCCCGCTCGCTCGTCGGCGACCGGCTCCCGCATCTGCGGAATGTCCCGATGCGCCTCCTCGGCGAGGGCTGGGACAGCAC
>JBKPMQ010000316.1:0-3403 GCA_046732235.1 Actinomycetota bacterium | reverse complement strand
GGGGTAGAACGTGCGGGCGTCCACCTTGGCGTGCGCGCCGAAGTCGAAGGCCATGGGCGTCCAGACGAAGTGGACGTTGGTCGCGCCGGCCGCGCGGAAGAGGGTGACCATGTGCCGCCAGGCGGCGATGACCTTCTTCGGGCCGCCGATCCAGCGCTTGTGGCCCTTCGGCTGATCGAACTCGTACCACGGCACGAGCATGATCTCTGTGCCTGTGGCGCCCATGGCCCTGGCGGCGGCCTTGATGATCTTGTCCTGCGTGCCGGAGGCGATCGCCGCGGCGGTCGTGGTCGGCGCCGCCGACCAGGCGAGCTCGGGGATGCGGCCGGCGGCGATGTCCGGCGCGACCCGCTTCGCCCAGCCCGTGAACGTCCACGGCATGTAGCTGCGGTCGAGCGCGAGCCGGCGGCCGATGTCGCTCTCGAGGGTCGTGATCCCGCCCGCCTCGTTCGCGAACGCGCCCAGGTAGACGCCCGAGCTCGGGGTGATCGACGCTGCCTGCGCGGCGGGCGCGGATGCCAGACCGGCTGCCGCTGCCAGTGCCAGGACGAGGAGGATCGTGCGCCGCATGCGGTAATCCTCGACCGGCTCCGGCCGCACGCGCCATACCGCAATGCGGTGGTCTTGGGTCCCCCCGGGGCGGGGAACGGAGTACCTCAGTCCTGGATCATGATCGAGAGCGTCGGGCAGGCGGCCTCCGCCTCCTCGACGCAGTCACGCAGGCTCTCGTCCGGCTCGGCGACGTACTCGAGCTTGTCGGGCGAGACGAGGTTGAAGACCTCCGGGCACGCGATCATGCACTGGCCGTGGTGGTCGCAGGTCTGCTCGTCGACGGTGACTCTCATGCGTCCTCCCCAGGGTCGAAGGTGATCGGGAGCTCCACCGGTCCCGTTACCCCGCTGACCGGCCGCAGCACCGGCGCCCTCTCCAGCCGCGGCCGGCGCAGGCGCCGGGCGAGGACCGGCAGCGCCTCGCGCATGTCGATGCGAGCCAGCCAGTGGCCGAGGCAGTGGTGGGCGCCGCCGCCGAAGCCGAAGTGGGCGCGGCGCTCGACCGTGATGTCGAACGGCTCGTCGCCCACCGCCAGCGGGTCGGTGTTCGCGGGCGGGCTGAGAAGATGAAGCGTCGTCCCCTCCGGGATGTCGAGCCCCTCGACCCTCAGGTCCTCGGTCGCCCGCCGGGTCGTCCAGACGACGGTCGGGTTCCAGCGGATGACCTCCTCGACGGCCCGCGGCGCCAGCTCGGGCTCCCGCGCCAGCAGCTCCCACTGGCCGGGATGCTCGATGAACAGCTGCATCGCCAGGCCGAGCTGGTTCTTGGTCGTGTCCATGCCGCCGAACACGATCAGCGTGATCATGGCCCGGAGCTCCTCGTGCGAGAGCCGGCCCTCGCCGTCGTGGGCCTGGACGAGCGCCGTGATCACGTCGGAGCCCGGCGTCCGTCGGCGCTCGGCGATCAGCTCGTCGGCGAGGCCGTACATGTTGCGCAGGCCGGCCTCGATCCGGTCACGGTCGCGGGCGATGGTGACGCCGAAGGCGAGCCCGATGTCGGTCGACCAGTGCGAGAGGTCGCGCCAGCGCGATTCGTCCAGTCCGACGAGGCGGCAGAGGACGCGGGCCGAGTAGGGCTCGGCGAACTCCGACACGAACTCGCACCTCCCCCGTGCGGCGAACGCATCGATCAGCTCTTCGGCGAGGAGCCGGAACCCGGGCACCATCTCCTCCATCAGCGCGCGCGAGAACGCCGGGTTGGCCAGGCGGCGCAGGCGGCGGTGGTCGTCGCCCTCCACGCTCAGCATGATCCGCGACCACCAGCCGTGCAGGAGACCCTCGGTGATGCTGTGTTGCTCCGGCCAGGCGAAGCTGCCCTGGCGCAGGCGCCGGTCCTTCAGCAGCGCGCTCGTCTGCGCGTAGCGCAGGACGGCGATCCCGAAGTTCGTCCGCGCGTACCAGCTCCGCTCACGCGCCGCGAGCACCGCCGCCGACGACACCGAAAAGTCGGGGTCGGAGACGTCGAAGTAGGGCACCTCTGACGCCGTCGCCATGCCGTCCATCGTAATTGCGATGCATCACCGGTGCCTGGCACCGGTTATGCACGCGGGGGCCAGACGTTCAGCGTCACCGCATCGACCGGGCCGGCCTCGGCGGAGTGCCTGACGCCGCCGGGGATCAGCACCTGCCGGCCCGGGCCCAGGCGCAGCTCCTCGCCGCCGGAGCGGAACACGATCTCGCCGGAGAGCACGGCCGTCAGCTGGTCCTCGGGATGCTCGTGCTCCTCCCAGGTCGAGCCGGCGGCGTAGCGGTACATCGACACCGTGAGGTCGGCCGAGACGATCGTCGAGCCGCGGATGCCGGGCCGCATCTCGGCGAATTCGCGCGCGTCCCAGTCGATGGGAAGCGGCCCGGGTCCCCTACCATTCCGACGATCTTGAGCAGCCACGCGCGTATTATCGAGCTGATCGAGGCCGACCGGCCCGTCATCCTCGACGGCGGCACGGCGACGGAGCTGGCGGAGGTGGTCGGCGACCGGCCCGATCTGCAGGAGCGCCTCTGGGGCACCGGCGCTCTGGTGCGCTCGCCCGGCGACGTGCTGCGCGTCCACCGCCGCTACGTGGACATCGGCTGCGACGTGATCTCCACGGACACGTGGGGCCTCCCCACCGCCCTGCGCGACGAGCGGCCGCAGTTGTGGGACGCCGACCGGCCGGTGCACTGGATGGACGTCGCCCGGCGCGGCGTGCAGCTCGCCCGCCAGGCGGCGGCCGAGGGCGGCCGGGCCGACGAGTGCGCGGTCGCGTTCAGCATGAACGGCGACGTGGACACGCCGGAAGGGGCCGAGACGATCCGGCTGCTGGCGCGCGTGTTCGAGGAGGACCCGCCCGACATCGTGCTGCTCGAGACGCTCTCGCTCGTGCGGCCGCAGACGTACGACACGGTCGAGCGCCTGCTCGGCACCGGCATCCCGGTGTGGCTCAGCTTCCGCCGCTGCCGGCAGGGGGTCTGCGGGGTCTACGGCGAGCACTGGGGCGGCCCGGAGGGCGACTCCTTCGGCCGGGCGGCGCGCCGGTTCGAGCAGATGGGCGTCTCCGCGCTCCTGATCAACTGCATCCCGCCCGACCACGTCGCCGGGATGATCTCGTGGATGCGGGACTTCACCGACCTCCCGCTCGGCGCCTACCCCAACCTCGGCTACCTCTCGACCGCCGGCTGGCGCACCGAGGCCGGCGTGGGCGGCGCGGAGTACGCCCGCATGGCACTGGCCTGGCGCGAGGAGGGCGCCCAGATCATCGGCGGCTGCTGCGGCGTCGGCCCCGAGCTGATCGGCGCCGCGCGCGAGCGCCTGGCGGACACGAAGCCCGGCAACCGCCGACCCGAGCGCCTCGTGGAGGCGAACGGCGCCGGCC
>JBKPMQ010000315.1:0-4917 GCA_046732235.1 Actinomycetota bacterium | reverse complement strand
CCGGCGACCTGGGCGGGCACGATCGCCATCACGGCGCTCGACGGGTACGCGGCCAGGCCGCCGGGGACGTAGACGCCGGCGCGGCGCACCGGCACGGGCCGGCTCGACACCACCTGTCCCTGCGGGAGCACCACCCGGGTCGGCCGCGTGACGAGCTCGGACGCGACCGTGCGCACGTTGGACGCGAGCAGCTCGAGCGCCTCGCGCACGGCCGGGGCGAGCCCGTCGAGGGCGGCCGACATGGCCTCCGCCGGCACCCGTGGATCGGCCACGACCACGCCGTCGAGCCGCAGGGAAAGGCGGCTCACCGCCTCGTCCCCGCCGTTTCGCACCATCTCGATGATGTCCGCGACCGCCGCGGCGACGTCCTCGCGCCGCTCGGACGACGGGCGCAGCGTCGCCACCGCCTCGGCGACGTCCCCAAGTGTCAGCCGTAACCGCTTCACGTGCGGCAGATCGTAGCCGTCGGGGGATTACGCGGAGACCCGCTCGATGCGGGCGCCGAGCGCGCGCAGGCGCTCGTCGATGCGCTCGTAGCCGCGGTCGATCTCGCTGACGTTGCCGATCCGGCTCTCGCCCTCGGCGCAGAGGCTCGCGATCAGCATCGCCATCCCCGCCCGGATGTCGGGGCTGGCCATGCGCTCGCCGTAGAGCCGGGCCGGCCCGGTGACGACCGCGCGGTGCGGGTCGCAGAGGATGATCCGGGCGCCCATCGAGACGAGCTTGTCGGTGAAGATCAGGCGGTTTTCGAACATCTTCTCGAAGACGAGCACGGTGCCGGTGGCCTGGGTCGCGACGGCGACGGCGATCGACGTCAGGTCGGCCGGGAACATCGGCCACGGCCCGTCCTCGATCTTGGGGATCTGGGCGTTCACGTCGTCGACGATGTGGAGCGCCTGCCCGGCGGGGACGCGCACCGAGTCGCCCTCGACCTCCACCGCCACGCCGAGGCGGGAGAAGGTGTGCCGGATCGAGCGCAGGTGCTCGACCGCGGCGTCCTCGATCACCACCTCCCCGCCCGTGACGGCGGCGAGGCCGATGAACGACGCCACCTCGATGTGGTCGGCGCCGACCCGGTGGGAGCAGCCGCGCAGCGTCGAGACACCGTGGACCGTGAGCACGTTCGAGCCGATGCCGTCGATCCGCGCGCCCATGGCCGTCAGCAGCCGGCACAGGTCCTGCACGTGGGGCTCGCAGGCGGCGTTCGAGATGGTGGTCTTCCCGTGGGCGAGCACGGCGGCCATGACGGCGTTCTCGGTGCCCGTGACCGACGCCTCGTCCAGGTAGAGGTCGGCACCGCGCAGGCCGTCCGGCGCGCGCAGGCGGTAGCTGCGGGTGGCCTGCACGTCGGCGCCCAGGCCCGAGAAGGCCATCAGGTGCGTGTCGACGCGGCGGCGGCCGATGACGTCGCCGCCCGGAGGCGGGATGTCGGCCGTCCCGACGCGGGCCAGCAGCGGCCCGGCGAACAGGATCGAGGCCCGGATGCGGGTGCAGAGCTCGGCGTCGAGGGACGTCTTCGTGATCTCCGCAGCCCAGACGCGCAGGCGGTTCGGGCCCAGCCACTCGACCTCGGCGCCGATGTCGCACAGGAGCTCGATCATCGCCTCGACGTCGCGGATCCGGGGCACGTTGTCGAGCGTGACCGGGTCGGGCGTGAGCAGGCACGCCGCCAGGATCGGAAGCGCGGCGTTCTTGTTGCCCGCCGGCCGGACCGTGCCCCGGAGCGGCACGCCACCCTCGATCACGAACGACTCCACGACCCCCTCTCGAGCTGCGATCGCCACGGCGTCAGGGTAGCGGCTGCCCCGGCGGTCAGCCGCGCAGGCCCAGCTCGGCCGCGATGGGGCGCAAAGCGGCGATGACGAAGGTGATGTGCTCGTTCAGGTCGACGCCGAGCTCCTCCGCGCCCGCGTACACGTCGTCGCGGTTCACGCCGCGGGCGAAGCTCGGCTGCTTCAGCTTCTTGCGCACCGACCTGGCCTCGAGCGTCGCGAGGCCGTCGGGGCGCACGAGGCCGCAGGCGTGGACGAAGCCGGAGACCTCGTCGCAGGCGAAGAGGGTGTGCTCGAGCTGCGACTCGCGGGTCACACCCGTGTGGCTGCCGTGCGACTGGATCGCCCGCACGAACCAGTCCGGGTAGCCGTGCTCGCGCAGCACGGGCGCCCCGTCCTGCGGGTGCTGGTCGAGCGTCGGATGGCGCTCGTAGTCGAAGTCGTGCAGGAGGGCGACGTTCCCCCAGGCACCCTCGTCTTCGCCGAAGTGCGCGGCGTACGCGCGCACCGACGCCTCGACGGCGAGGGCGTGGCGCAGGAGCGCCTCGCTTTGCGTCCATTCGGTCAGAAGCGCCCAGGCCGCGTCGCGGTCGTGCACGAGGTCAAGAGTCACGGCGGCGGACGATACCAGCCTGAATAAACGGGGTCAGACCCCTTTTATTCACGGGAGCGACTCGAGGCCCGCGGCCAGGGCCTCGATGTCGGAGTCGTCCGTCCAGGCGCCGACGGACACCCGCACGTAGGGCGTGTCGGGGATCGGGCGGACGAGAACGTTTTGCTCCGCCAGATGCGCGACCGCGTCGGCCGACTCGTGCCCGTCGAGCCGGAGCGCGATCAGGCCGCTGGTCGGGCCGCCCGGGTCGTGCACCTCGGCACCGGGGACGGATGCGAGCCGCGCCCGCGCGGCCGCGGCCCGCTCCGCTCCATCGTGGACCCAGGCGTCGCGCCCGCCCGGCAGCCCTTCCACCCACTCCATCGCCGCGGCGAAGCCCGCCAGCACCGTCGTGTCGATGCTGCCGGGGTCGAACCGGGCCGCACCCGGGCGCAGCGGCCCGACGTGGCCGTCGGCGTAGGTGAAGTAGCTCGGCGTCACCGGGCGCAGACGGTCGTGATGGCGGGGATGGACCCAGAGCGCCCCGGTCCCCTGCGGGCCGAGCAGCCACTTCTGGCCCGACGCGGCGTAGAAGTCCGCGCCGGTCGCGTGCATGTCGAGCGGGATCGCGCCCCCGGACTGGGCGCCGTCGACGAGCAGCGTCGCCCCGGCGTCATGCGCCGCTGCGGCGATCTCGGGGAGCGGCAGGATCAGCCCGGTCGTCCACAGGACATGCGAGATCGCGACCATGCGCGTCTGCGGGCCGACCGCGGCGATCAGCTCCCCGGACGGCACCGCCCGGACGGCGATCCCGTGCCGCGTCGCGAGCTCGTCCAGCGGGCCGAGCAGGCCCGGGTGCTCCTCGGTCGTCGTCACGACCTCGCCGCCGCCCGACCAGTCGAGGCCGGCGCAGACGAGCCCGATCCCCTGGGACGTCGACGACGTCAGCGCCACCTCGTCCTCAGCCGCCCCGAGCGCGCGGGCGGCGGCCGCCCGCGCCCGGGCGCGCAGGCCGAGCAGGCGCTCCATCGCGGCCTTGCCGATCCGCGGCTCCCGCATCGCGGCGGCCTCGGCGGTCATCGCATCGATCGCGGCCTGCGGCATGGGGCCGTTCGTGCCCGCGTTCAGATAGGCGCAGCCCTCGAGGGAGGGCAGCTCGGTTCGATCAGGCAAAGCTCACCACCGCGTCGACGGGATCATGATCCGAGAGTCGCACCGGGCGCGACCCGTTCCGGCGCAGGTCGCGCCGCTCGGGGAGCCATCGCGTGGCCGCCCACTCCACCTCGAAGCCGCGCACGAGCACGTGGTCGATGCCGACCTCGCCCGACTCCTCGACGAAGCCGCGGGCCCGGAGCGCGCGCACACCGGGCGACCGCATGTCCACGTTCAGGTCGCCTCCGAGCACCATCGGCGCCCCGCGCGCGAACCGCTCCAGCACGAAGCCGGCCTTCTCGATCTGCTTGTGGCTCGCAGGGTCGGCGTGCACGTTTGCGACCACGAGCTCCCGGCCGGCCCGCCGGTGCCGCAGTCGGGCGAGCTGGGCAATGCGGGGCTCGCCGCGCAGGCGGGTGCGCTCGTTCAGCTGCACGCGCCGGGCCGAGACGAGCAGGAGCGCCGGGCTGTAGAGGATCGCCTGGGCCTGCCCCTCGACCTGCGTCCGCACCACGTCCGGGAGCGTCCGGCCGACCGCCGCCCCGAGCGCGAGCGGGAGCGGCACGTGGACGAACGGGACGTGGGCGCCGTAGCTGGCGGCCAGGGTCACGCCCATCCCCGTGTGGTCGCGCAGGACGTCGGCCGCCCACACGGGCACCTCCTGGAGCAGGACGATGTCGGGCTCGTCCTCGACCATCACCCGGGCCATCTCGTGCAGCAGCTTGCGGCGCACGTGGCCGTGCTCGGGGCCGGGCGGTACGTCGCGGCCGTGGGCGATGTTCCAGGTGCGAATGAGCAGCGACTCCGGCACGGGCGTCGATCGTAGCCGGGCGGCGGCGGGTCCACTACCATCGTCCCGATGAGGGTTCCAGGCCGGCCCCGCTATGCGGCCGTGATCCACGCGCAGCTCGATCTGTATCTGGAGCAGAACGCCGATCTGCTCGAGCGGGTCGAGGCTGCGAAGGCCACCTACGACCACGCCGGCCGGCCCGGCGCCGAGGAGGCCTACGGCGTCTACATGGACGCCGTCGAGGAGGCCGAGGACGCCCTGCTCGAGCTGCGCGACCGCTACGCCGAGACGATGGCCGCCCGCGAGCGGCGCCGGTACGAGCGCGAGTTCTCCCGCGCCGCCGAACGGATGCTGCCGACGCTCTCGGCCCGCCGCCAGTACCTGCGCGCGATCGATCCGGACTCGACGACCTGACGCGTGAATAAAAGGGGTCTGACCCCGTTTATTCATCGTTGGACACCGAACGTGTGTTCGGGTATCGTTGGTCGGCCGTGCCCCGCGAGCGCTCCGTCATCGTCTGCGTCCTCGTCCCCCGCTTCGCGCTGCGGGTGGCGGCAGGGCTCAGGGGTGCGCTCCCGTCGGAACCGGCCGCGCTCGGCCCCGAGCCGGGC
>JBKPMQ010000314.1:0-4192 GCA_046732235.1 Actinomycetota bacterium | reverse complement strand
CCGCGTCGACAAGGACGAGATCCTGGTGGACATCGGATACAAGTCGGAGGGCGTCATCCCCATCTCCGAGCTCTCGATCCGGCGGTCGGTGAACCCCGACGACGAGGTCGAGATCGGCCAGGAGATCGACGCGCTCGTGCTCCAGAAGGAGGACGCCGAGGGGCGGCTGATCCTCTCGAAGAAGCGCGCCCGGTTCGAGAAGGCCTGGCAGCGCATCGAGGCGGCCGCTGAGAGCGGCGAGCCGGTGGAGGGCAAGGTCATCGAGGTCGTCAAGGGCGGCCTCATCATCGACCTCGGCGTGCGCGGCTTCCTGCCCGCGTCGCTGGTCGACATCCGGCGCGTGCAGGACCTCGAGGAGTACCGCGACCAGACGCTCCTGTGCAAGGTGATCGAGCTCAACCGCAGCCGCAACAACGTCGTGCTCTCACGGCGCGCGGTGCTCGAGGAGGAGCGCAAGGAGGCCCGCCAGCAGATCCTCGACCGGCTGTCGCCGGGCGTCGAGGTCGAGGGCCAGATCTCGAACATCGTCGACTTCGGCGCGTTCGTCGACCTGGACGGCATCGACGGCCTGATCCACATCTCGGAGCTGAGCTGGAGCCACGTGAACCACCCCTCCGAGGTGCTCGAGATCGGCCAGAAGGTGCGGGTCAAGGTGCTGGACGTCGATCGTGACCGCCAGCGCATCTCGCTGGGGCTCAAGCAGACGCAGACCGACCCGTGGCAGCGGGTCATCGACGAGACGCACCAGGGCGACGTGGTCGCCGGCCGGATCACCAAGGTGGTCACGTTCGGCGCCTTCGCCGAGATCGTCTCCGGCGTCGAGGGCCTGATCCACATCTCGGAACTGGCCGAGCACCACGTCGAGAACCCGCGCGAGGTCGTGCAGCAGGGCGAGGAGGTGCGGGTCAAGATCATCGAGATCGACCCCGACCGGCGCCGCCTGTCCCTGTCGCTGCGCCGGGTCGAGCCGGGCGAGCCGGTGAAGACGATCGACCTCGGCACGCCGGGCGAGCGCCAGGAGGCCGAGGTGCCGGAGCTGGGCCTGTCCGAAGAGGTGTTCGCCGACCAGCCTCAGGCGGCCGAGGACGAGCCCGAGGCCGTCGAGGGTGAGGCGGAGGCGGGCGGCGACGAGACCGCCGCCGCCGAGACCGCCGCCGCCGAGGTCTCGGCGCCGGATTCTGGCGACGGGACGCCCGACGAGGGATAGGGCGCCCGGCGCCCCCGTGCTCGTGGGGCTGACGGGCGGCATCGGCAGCGGCAAGTCCGAAGCGCTGCGTGCGTTCCGGCGCCACGGCGCGGCGACGCTCTCGAGCGACGAGGGCGTGCGCCGGCTCTACACCCGCGAGCAGGTGAAGGCGGCGGTGCGCGAGCACTTCGGGCCTGGGGTGATCACCCACGACGGCGAGGTCGACCGGGCGGCGCTCGGCGCGATCGTGTTCTCGGACGCCGCCGAGCTGCGCTGGCTCGAGGGCCTGCTGCTCCCGCTCCTGGCCGAGGAGTTCGCCGCCTGGCGCGATCGCGAGATCGACGGCGGCGCACGGCTGCTCGTGCACGAGGCGCCCACGCTGTTCGAGGCCGGCGTCGACGACCGCTACGACGTGATCCTGACCGTGACCGCCCCCGCGGACACGCGCGAGGCCCGCCGCCCGGGCGCCCGCCGGCAGATGGCCCATCAGCTGCCGGAGGACGAGAAGGCCGCCCGGAGCGACTACGTGTACGAGAACACCGGCACGCTCGACGACCTCGACCGGTACGTCGCCGAGCTCGCGGAGCAGCTGACGGGATGATCAGGCGGGGCCTCGTCGGCCTGGCCGCGCTCATGCTCGTCGCAGGGGCGGGATTCGCCTACCTGCAGAGCGCCCAGCCCGACTGGTGGGTCCGCTTCCGCCACCCGCTCGACTACCGGGCCAGCGTCGTGGGCTACGCCCGGATCTACCACCTCGATCCGGCGCTCGTCGCCGCCGTCATCTACGAGGAGTCCCGCTTCCGCCCCGACACCCAGTCGAGCGCCGGCGCGATCGGCCTCATGCAGCTGCTCCCGTCGACGGCGCGCGGCATCGCCATCCACACCGGCGGGCACAAGTTCCGCATCCCCCAGGACCTCTACGTCCCCGATCTGAACATCCGCTACGGCTGCTGGTACCTGGCTCATCTGCAGCGCAAGTACGCCGGCCACCCGCACGCCGGCGACCTGGCCCTTGCGGCGTACAACGCCGGGCAGGCCAACGTCGACCGCTGGATCGCGCAGACCCCGGCGGGGCAGGCCGTGAAGATCCGGTTCGACGCGACCCGCGACTACGTGTCGCAGGTTCGGTCGACCGAGCGGCTCTACCGGCGCGCGTACGACCTGCGCTGATCGCCGAACCGGGCGTTCCGGCGCGGAGGCGGAGTCAGGCGAAGTGGCGGGCGACGTTCGCGAGCGACTTGCGTACGGCGGTCGCGAGGCGGGGGCGCAGCACGATCGGCTCGACCAGGCGGCCGAAGCCGCGGGGCTGGTACTCGAGCCGAAGCGCGACCGTGCTGCCGCCGTCGCGCGCCGCGACCTCGACGGTCTGGCTGAACGCCGAGAACGGCATCCCCACGCCCTCGACGAGCCGCAGCACCGACCGCCGCGGCGGGGCCATCTCCGTGTACTCGCCGACCCAGGAGGGGGCCGTCCGCCGGCCGCGCAGATGCAGGCGGACACCCACGGCCGGGGCGCTCGCGTCCTCGAGCCGGGCCAGGTCGGCCATCGCGTCCCACTGCTGCCGCCGGTCGGGGTCATGCAGGAACGCGAACACGTCCTTCGGCGCGGCGTCGACGGAGACGCGCTGCTCGATCACCCTGCTCACGGGCCGAAGGTACCATGGAGCCATGCTCGAACGCGCCCGGAATCTCGCGGCCGGACGCCGCTATGTCGTCGTCGAGGCGACGCCGGACGCCGAACCCGCCGGCCCGCAGTTCCTCCGGCTGCAGAAGGCCATCGACCGCGTCGTGACGCGGACGATCGGCACCGATCCGACCCACCCCGGCTGGCGCGTCCTGCGGACCGAGCGCGGCCGGCTCCCGGTGGTTGCCTGGCCGCGGCCCTCCGGCGACGACGGCGACGGCGAGGAGAGCCTCGTGCCGCGCCGCCCCCGACGTCCGGCGGGAAGCGGCGCGATCGCCCTGCCGCCGCCGGAAACGCCTCGTCCGGCGGGCTGACCGGTCCCCTGACGGGGCGCCGGCCGGCGCTGGTACAGTCGCCACGGTGGAGGCGATCTCGATCCTGGCGCCCGACGACCTCGAGGCGGTGCACGAGCGCGCGATGACGATCCTCGAGGAGATCGGCACGGACGTCCGGCACGAGGAGGCCCTCCGGCTGCTGCGCGAGAGCGGCCAGGAGGTCGACGGCGAGCGTGTGCGCTGGGACCGCGAGTTCGTGATGGAGATGGTCGGGTCGGCGCCCGCGTCCTTCACGCTCGAGCCGCGCAACCCCGACCGTGCCGTCACGATCGGCGGGGGCAAGCCGGTGCTGGCGCCGGTCGGCGGGTCGCCGTTCTGCTCCGACCTCGAGCGCGGGCGCCGCGACGGCGGCATCGCCGACCACGTCGAGCTGGTGAAGATGGCCCACGCCGCCGACCTCATGACCTGCCAGCAGAGCGGGACGGTCGAGGCGAACGACCTCAGCGAGCACAGCCGCCACCTCGAGATGGACTACTCGATCCTGCGCTGGTCGGACAAGCCGTACGTCTGCTACGGGACGTCGGGCGTGAAGGCCCGCGACGCGGTCGACCTCGCTGCGATCGCCTGCGGCGGGCGGGACCGGATCGAGCGCACGCCGGCCATCATGGGCGTGGTCAACCCGAACAGCCCGCTCGTCTGGGACTTCCTCATGGTCGACGCGCTGGTGGAGTGGGCCAAGGCCGCCCAGCCGGTCATCGTGACGCCCTTCCTGCTCGCCGGTGCGACGGCGCCCGTGAGCGTCGCCGGCGGGCTCGCGCTGCAGGTGGCCGAGGCGCTGACCGGCGTCGCCCTCGTGCAGCTGATCCGGCGCGGCGCCCCGGCGCTCTTCGGCTCGTTCTTCACGGCCGTCGACATGCGCACGGGCGGCCCCGCCTTCGGCACCCCCGAGTCGGTCGTCGGCACGCTCGCGGGCGGGCAGCTCGCCCGCCGCTACGACCTGCCCTATCGCGGCGGCGGCGGGCTGTGCTCGTCGAACTCGCTCGACGCG
>JBKPMQ010000313.1:0-4043 GCA_046732235.1 Actinomycetota bacterium | reverse complement strand
CATGGGGCGCCTGGCGCACCGCCTACCCGCAAATGGCGACAGCTTCCCGCTCTACCCTTCGCCTGTCGCCGGGGCCAGCGCGAGCCGGTGCCGGCTGCGTGCCCGGGTCGACGGCGGTGCGACGAGGACCGGGACGTGCGTCGCCGCCTCCAGCTCGATCGCGAGCCCGGATCGGAGCAGGCGGCGGCCGAGCCCGGCAGCACGTGACCCGAGCACGATCAGATCGGCTCCCTCCTCGTCCGCAACCTCGGCGAGCGCCTGAGCGGGACGACCGCGAATGACCCGCACCTCCTCGGACACGGCCGGGACGTCCCTCTCGCCATCCCCGGAGACGTGCACGAGTACGAGCCGCAGCCCGAGCCGCGCGGCCAGGGCGGTCGCCAGCTCGGCCGCATCACCCGCCCTGGCCCTCCCGGGGACGCCGACAATGATCGTTCCGCCCATCACTCCTCCTCTCAATCGTGGTGAGCCCCTCCAGTCTTGCGCCACTCGCCGGTGCAGGCGATGGGGTGCCGCCCCCATTTCGAGCCGTACTGACGTGCAGCGCGCCCGGAATGGGGCGGTGACCGCGCGCAGATCCACTCCCGGCCGAATGGCGACCGGCTCCCCGCGCGACGAAGCTCACGGTGACAGCGAACGGAGGACCGTCGAACGGGTGCTCGCCGAGCAGGGCCTCCGGGTCGCCGACCGGCGGGTCGCGGTCGGCGACCCGGCAGAGCACATCCGCCGGATCGCCGGCGAGGAACGGGCCGAGCTGGTCGTCGTCGGCCCGAAGGCACGAGGATCCGCCGTGGCGCGCCGAGACGCCCAGCCGTCGACCGTCTAGGCGAACAGCAGCTTGTTGCCGGAGGGGTCCGTCAGCATGGGCCCTGCCGCTGCCTCCTCCGCGCCCGCCCCGGCGGCTGCGGCGCGTTCGAGCACGCGCTCCCGCTCGTCGGTGCTCGGCAGGACGATGGTCGCGTGGCGCAGCGCCGCCGACCCCTCGGGCGCCGCCGGCGCGCCCTGGCTCTCCCAGGTGTTCGCGCCGATGTGATGGTGGTAGCCGCCGGCGCTGAGAAAGGCCGCCTGCCGGCCGAGCTGCGCCATCAGGCCGAAGCCGAGGACATCGCGATAGAAGCCGATGGCCTCCGCGATCTCCGCCACCTTGAGGTGCACATGGCCCATCACGGTCCCCGCCGGAAGGCCATCGAACGGCTCCGACGCCAAGTCGCCCAGCTCGCCGAAGAGCGCGTCGACGTCGAGGGGCAGAGTCGTCATACGGGCGGCGACGAGCCCCTCCCAGGTCTCGCGCGGCCGGTCCCAGTAGATCTCGATCCCGTGCCCGTCAGGGTCGCTGAGGTAGATCGCCTCGCTCACGAAATGGTCGGAGAGGCCCGTGAGCGGCACACGGTCACGCGCGGCGTGCGCGAGCCAGCGGGCGAGATCGACACGTTCCGGAACCAACAGCGCGAAGTGGTAGAGGCCGGTGTAGCCTGTCGCCGGCCGCGCACCCCGCACTTCGACGAGCACCAGCAGCGGACGAGCCGCGACGCCGACCGTCGCGCGGCCGTCCGCTCGTTCGAGCGTCTCAAGGCCGACCGCCGTCTCGTAGTACCCGACGGAGCGGTCGAGATCCGACACCGACAGGTGGACGGCGCCGAGCGTCGTGAGCGGTGAGATCTCCGGCGCCGGCCCTGCGGCGCGCGCCTCGAGCTCCTCGGGGTCACGAGGAGCGGTCTCGCCGGCCGGGTCACGTTCGTCACTGGACACGGTCAATGGCAGGCTGAGGACCCTCGCCGAGGTACTCGACCCAGGCACTCTTCACGCACGGGTAGTGCTTCGACGCCTCCACGAGATCCATGAAGTTCACGATCGTCGTCTCAAACCGCTCTTGCAGCTTGTCATCGGCGATCTGACCGTCCCCATCGAAGGCGACGTGTGCCTGGGCCAGGGAGAACATGTCGGGGTACACACGCGCGCCCAGATGCTCCAAGGGGACGCGAAGCGTTCGTGGAACGGCTGCGGCCGGAAGCGCGAGACCCAGTCGATGGCATTCTTGAGCGCACCCGGAATGGAGGCGTTGTACTCCGGTGATGAGATGACGAATGCGTCGCACGCCTCCAACCGCTGCCGGAGCTCCCGCGCCGGATGCGGGAAACCATTGTCGTCCTGGACGTCGGCGTGGTACGACGGGGAGTCGAACTCGGCCATCGAGGCGGCGTCGACACTCCCGCAATGGCGGGCGATGGCGTCGGCCGCGAGGGCAGCGAGGTGGGCGTTGAGCGACCCGACTCGAAGAGAGGCAGCGAAAACCAGGAAAGACACCGGCTCCCGTGAAACGCCGTCGGACACCGCTCCTCCTCGGTCGGAACCCGGGCTGCATCACCACCGGATGCGCAGCCCTCACGCCAGGCTACCTCGTTCGGGCTCGGAGTGAGGCGGAGCCGCAAGAGGGGCCTGGCTGAGCGAAAGTCGGATGCAAGCGCCGATGTCCAAGCGACGTTCGGCTCGACCATCAAGCGAGAAGCGCGCGCTCAGCCACGAGCGGATGGCACAGTCGCGTGCAGCCCTGGGCGACGAGATCGTCAACCGAAACCGTCTGAGCCCGAAACGCGCAAGCACAGCACCGCACGTTTCGAATCGTGCCGGGCGCATGGAGCCGGACGCCGCGCGCGCCCGCCCCGCACAGTCGCCGCCGAGGGGCCACCGACTCAGTGGTCGAACGCAACCTTGAGCGCGACGATCACGAGACCGAGGCCGACGTTGATCCCCACCGGCAGGACCGCCGCCAGGGGGCCGAGCCGTTCGAGACGGGCGTACCGAACACCCTCGACCGCCAGCGTCGCAATCCCGATCGCCAGCGCACACCACACGGCGAGCGTCTCGTCCAAGACGCCCAGGGCACCCAGCGTGAGCGCGACCGTCGCCGGCCCCGCCGCAAGCAGGATCCCAAGCTCCTGGCGGGCGACCCGGGTCAGCAGGCTGGGGGTGAGTCGGCGACGCGAGGCGAGCGACTCCGACATCGCATGCGCGTGCACGTGCGCCGCCCAGATGACGACGGCGGTCGAAAGGACGACCAGCGCCAGCTTCGCCGGATGACGCTCGGTCGCATAGGCGTCCGTCAAGGCCGCCATGGTCACGACTGTCCCGTACAACACCGCGGCGATCTCCGTACCCTCGCCGAACGCCACCCGGGAGATCCGTCGCCTTGGAGGAGGCTGCGACTCCGGCGCGTCGAGCGCGTTCCCGCGTCCGTCGAGTTCGCTCATCGTCGCGACGGAGCCTGTCCCCAAGCGCGGTGCCGGGCATGCTCCAGACGGGGTGAGAGCGGGCCATCAGGAACAGGCGGCGCCGGCTGGGCGATGCTCCCCCCGGTGCAGGCAAAGCCCGCACTTCGAATCGTGCCGGGCGCATGGCTCAGTCAAGCGCTTTCCACCTCGTCTGGCTCACCAGCTCGGCGGATGGTGCGGGCTGAGGGGTCGTATACGGTGCCTTCGCTTGTGAAGGCCCGCGCAGAATCGACGGCGTCGACCCCCGACCGGACCGTGCTCTTGCTGGTCGCGCTCTATGTGTGCTGGGGCTCGGCGATTCCGGCGATGAAGCTGATGGTCGAAACGGTGCCGCCGCTCGGCGGCGCGGCGCTGGTGTTCTTGCTCGGCGGGCTCGTGCTCGCTGTGGCGGCCCGCGGCCGGCCCGCGCCCACGCGCGTGCAGCTTCGTGACATGGCGGTCGCCGGCGTGCTGCTGCTGGTCGGTGGGCAAGGGCTCGCGACGGTGGCGCTGACCCAGGTGACGGCGAGCTTCGGCGCGATTCTCGCGGCAACGATCCCGCTGTGGGTCGTGCTCTTGAGCGGGTTGATCGGCGCCCCTGTGTCGGCCGCGTCGAAGGTGCGGCTGGCGGTCGGGTTCGGCGGGATCGCGATCGTGGTGGTGACGGCGCCGAACAGCGCGATCGGCGGGGCGCCGTGGGCGGTCGCGGCGTTCTGTGTCGCGCCGATCCTGTGGGCGGCGGGCACCCTGCTGACCGCGCACCCCGCCCGACCGCCCGATCGCGTGGTCGCCAAC
>JBKPMQ010000312.1:0-10032 GCA_046732235.1 Actinomycetota bacterium | reverse complement strand
CGCCTGGGCCGCGGTCGAGCCCGCAATCCGGCGGGTGACGGGCGGCCGTCACAGCCAGGTGCGGCTGATCGGCGGCCTGGTCGCGCCCCGCGGCCGGTGGCGCGAGATCGGGCTCGGGATCCACCTCGCGAACGGCGCGGCGTTCGGCCTCGCCTTCGACCGGCTGGGGCTGCGGGGGCCCGGCCGCGGGGCGTTCGCCGCCGAGGCCGAAAATGCCCTCCTCTGGCCCCTCGTCGGCGTGATCGACCGCGTCCATCCGGACGTCCGCTCCGGCGCCTGGCCGCCGCTCGCCCGAAGTCGGAGCGAATTCGCCCAGGAGGTGCTCGGGCACGCGGTGTTCGGGGCGGTGATGGGCGCCCTCATCCCTCCCCATCCGCGCTGAGCGCGCGGCCGACGTAGGCCATGAGATCGCTCGAGACCTCGGCCCGCGAGGCCCGCTCGACCCCCTGCTCGCGGTACATGCGCCCGAGCGGCTCGCGGATGCCCGGATCGCCGCCCGTGAACTGCTCGACCAGCGCCCGCCAGCGGCGGGCGATGTCCTGCATGCGCGGCGCCGCCGGGTCGGTGCCGGTGGCCCGTTCGGCCTCGGCCTCGGCGATGATGTCCGCCCATGCCCGCTCAGCGGCGCGCATGCCCTCGGGGCCGAGGGCATCGCGGCGCCGGGCCAGCGCCTCCTGCTGCTCCTTCGTGTAGTAGCGGTCGGACATCGCCATCGCCTCCATCGTCCGGGTCAGCTCCGCAACCGTCGGCGCGCCGTGCGCGCATGCGTCCAGCAGGGGCCGGAGCCGCGTGCGCAGCGTGGCGTCGGCGGCCATCCGCGCCTCGACCGCGTCGAGCTGGCGGCCCAGCACGTCGGCCAAGCCGACGTCGCTGCCCAGCAGGCCGCCGATCTCCTCCAGCGACAGGTCGAGCGAGCGCAGCGCCACGATCCGGTAGAGCCGCTCGACCTCGGCGCCGGTGTAGAGCCGGTAGCCGGCTTCGGTCCGCGCCGACGGCGGCAGCAGCCCCAGGGCCTCGTAGTGGCGAAGCGTCCGCACCGACACCCGCGCCATCGCCGCGAGCTCTCCGATTCGCCAGGTGCGCGCCGAGCCGATTGCCTCCATGGCCCGACCATAGACTCTGACGTCGCGTCAGGGTCAAGCCGCGATCAGTGAGGGGTGCTGGGCGGGCCCTTGGTTGTGCCGTGCCCCAGCTCGTCCAGATCCGCCAGCCGCAGCTCTCCGTGGCGGCGCACCGGATGCCCCGCCGGCAGGTCGGCGATCAGCGCCTCGATGCGGTCGGCGATCTGGTAGGCGAACTGCGGCGTCGCCGGCCCCCAGAGGGCGTCGATGTCGCGGACCGTCGGCTCTGCCATCGGCGCGGGAGCATAGCGGCGGGTACTGGGCGGCGGGGTCGGCGACAAGTGTCACCTGCTGTTGGCGGACGGTGACGAGCACGGCTGCAGCGTTCAGGGGGTCCGGGTGATGGGGTCGGCTGAAGGCCGCGGGATTCTCGCTATTTGCGCGTTCCTTGTGGCGTCTGCGTCTTGACGGTCGCGCGTCGGGGTGCTACACCGCGCATCCGGACCACGTGCCCTTTATCACGAGGCCACGGCAACGTCGGCGCGGTCGACTGCACTCGAGTGTGGGGCAGCCCCGCTCCGTCTTGCCGCCGAGCCGTGGCTGAAGCCTGGGGGAGGCCGAGATGAAGACGCTTTTCACACGGTTGGCATTGTCGCTCGTCGTCCCAGGAGTGTTCGTGGTCCATGCGGCGCCCGAGGCCGGTGCCGCCCGCGCGCCCGCCCTGACCTTGACGGCGCCGGGAACGGGGTTCCAATCGCCTCACACCCTCCTGGTCGCGGCACGCCTCAACAACACGACGACTCACGCCGTGTCCGCCGTGCGTCTGAGGTCGGCCCGGCTGGACGCGGCTCCGGTTCTCACCCAGCTCCCCGTCCGGATCGGGAAGATCGCGGCGGAACGAGCCGCGATCGTGCATGTGAACTTCGACAGCACGAACCTGGTCGACGAAACGCAGTATCACCTGGTGTTGCGCGGCACCTACCGGACGCCCGCGGGCACGAGGCGGAAGTTCGTCGTTCGGACGGTGCTTGTCCTGCCGCCGGCCGCGCCCGGCCGCGCAAAGTTGCTCACGGCGACGGTCAAGGCACATGCAGTTCGCGGCGCGCCGTTCCCGCCGCGCCCGCCTCGTTTCGACGAGGATGTCAACCTGGCGCACTGGACGGTTCCGACCGGGACGTTCGTTCCGGGCACGCCGACGAAGTCTCCGAGCTCGGCAATGCCAGCGCCCTTCGGCGATCCACCCGCGGTCGTGTTCGACGCGAACAACGGTCTTGGTGTGACCGGCGCGAGCACGATCACCGAGCCCAGCGGCGCGACGGACAGCAACGGAGTCGTGTTCGCATCGGGGAACTGGTTTGCCGCCTACTCGACGAACGGCGGCAGCTCGTTCACTCGGGTGAATCCGACCACGATCTTTCCCAACGACGCGATCGGCTTCTGCTGCGACCAGATCGTCCAGTACGTCCCGCGCATCAACCGCTTCATCTGGCTGCTCCAGGGCAACAACG
Source organism: Actinomycetota bacterium (assembly GCA_046732235.1). GTDB lineage: Bacteria > Actinomycetota > Thermoleophilia > Gaiellales > JAICJC01 > JAICJC01. The sequence goes on along the minus strand of JBKPMQ010000312.1, from coordinate 7,463 downwards.
GGGATCGGCTCGCATCGGCCAGCCCAGCGGCGGTTGCGAGCAGCGGCGCGTCGGCATGGACGTACTGGAATCTTCCCTCGACGCTCTTCGGGCAGCCGACCGGCACCGGCCTGGATTACCCGGACGTTTCGGTCGGGACGAACGCGCTCTACCTGAGTTGGGACGTTGGCTTCCCCGCCTGTCCGACGGGTTGCCGGAGCGGGCTTCAGGTGTCGCGAATCTCCCTCGCGGGGATTCAGGCGGGAGGGACGATCACCATCGACTATACGAACCCCGCCAGCAGCACGATGGCGTGGGGCAGCCACCTCACCCAGGACACCGGCAACGAGATCTTCTGGGCGGGACACAACTCCAACAGCCAGCTCCGGGTCTTCTCCCTGGCCGAGGGCTCGAACACCTACTTCTGGCGCGACATCGGGATCTCGACCTGGGCGAACAACCAACTCACCTCCCTCACACCGGATAACCAGAACTGGCTCGCCGGCAGCGGGGGCTTCCCCGGCAATGCGATCATCGGATCGACGCGTGTGGGGAACCAGGTCTGGTTCGCCTGGGATGCCGGCACGGACGACCGCTTCGCGCAGCCGCACATCGAGATGGTCGCTCTGGATAGAGCCAACAACTTTGCGAAGACCCAGCAGGTGCAGATCTGGAATCCGCAGTACGCATTCGCCTACCCGGCGCTCGCCACCAACGCCTGCACCGGGGAGGTGGGCCTGTCCTTCGAGTACGGCGGGGGCGGCAACTACGAAAACCACGTCGTCGGATTCTGGGGAGACTTCATCGCCTACATCACGACGGGCAGCAACGTCGGCACCACCCGATTCGGCGACTACGTCTCCATCCGCCGGGCTCCGCCGACCAGGACGGATCCCGGCAACCTCTTCGCCGCATTCGGATACGGCCTCAACACGGTGCCGCCACCCGGGACGGGAACAACCTCAGACGTTCACTACGTGCTGTTCGGGCGCCCCGCCTCGTCGTGCGTCATCGGATAGGCGAGCGGTCGAGAGCCCGGGCGACGGGGCTTGACCGCTCGGTGCTGCGCTGACGCCGCCCTCCGGCGGGCGCCGAGGGCGACAAATGTCACCTGCGATTGGCGGACAGTGGCGCGTGCCGCTCGACCATCCGGGCACGCGGCCGACGGACACCAGCCGTGCACTCTCGCCATGCCGTTGTCCAGCGCCGACGTTGACGAACGACCGAGCCGTCCACGCGCCGGGTGGAGCGCCGTGGAAGCATCCACCCCCTGGGACTAGCCCGATGCCCGCCGTCCCCCCGGAACTGCGTGGCCCGTCCGGCGAATTCGGGCATCGCGAGCACCTGCGGCTGGCCTGGCGCGAGCTGCGCGAGCACGAGCGCGAGGTCGCCCTCACGCGGATCGAGACGGCTATCCGGCACGTCGCCGAGGCCCATGGCGCGCCGGGCAGGTACCACCGCACGATGACCGAGGCGTGGGCGGCGCTCGTCGCCCACCACCTTGCGGAGGCGCCGGCGCTCGAGTTTGACGAGTTCCTGGAGCGCTTCCCGGGGCTGCTCGACGGCGGCCTCCTCACGCGCCACTTCAGCTCCGAGCTGCTCGCCACCCCGGCCGCCCGGGCCGCATGGGTCGATCCCGACCTGCGCCCCCTCCCGGCGCACGCGTAGGCGGCATCCCAACCCGCCGCCCCGGCCGATCTGTAGACTCGCGCTCGGTCACTCGGGGAGGGGTCTTCTGATGCACCGTCATTCTCTGCACGAGGTCAGAGCCGAGGCGTTCAACTACGTGTGGGACAACGCGATCCCGCCCGCGCTCGAGGTCGGATCCGGCGCGGAGGTCGAGCTGCATGTCCGCGACGCCGGCGACGAGCAGATCGGACGCGACTCGGGCGCCGAGGCCGTGAGCTCGCTCGACTTCTCCCACGTGAACCCGGTGAGCGGCCCGGTGTTCGTGAAGGACGCGAAGCCCGGCGACGTGCTCGCGGTCGAGATCCTCGAGCTGCGCCCCGGCGACTGGGGCTGGACCGCGATCATCCCGGGATTCGGGCTGCTCGCCGACGAGTTCCCCGACCCCTGGCTGCGCATCTCCTCGGTCGACGGCGATGCGCGCCGGGTGCGGTTCGCCGAGGGCGTGACGCTCCCGTTCGAGCCCTTCCCGGGGACGATCGGCGTCGCCATGCCGGAGCCGGGCGCGCACTCGATCGTGCCGCCGTCCAACTTCGGTGGCAACCTCGACATCAAGCACCTCCGCGCCGGCACGACGCTGTTCCTGCCGGTGGGCGTCGAGGGCGCCCTGTTCTCGGTCGGCGACACCCACGCGGCGATGGGCGACGGCGAGGTCTGCGGCACCGCGGTCGAGGCGGCGATGGACATCGTCGTGCGCCTGAGCGTGCGCCGCGACTTCTCGGTGCCGGCGCCGCAGTACACCGTGGCCGCGGGTGAGCTCGCCCGCACCGAGGCCGGTGCCTACCACGTGACGACCGGCGTCGCCCCCGACCTGATGGAGGCGACCCGGGCCGCGACCCGGGCGATGATCGAGCACCTCGGCCACACGAGGGGCCTCGACCGCCAGGAGGCGTACGCGCTCTGCTCGGTCGCCTGCGACCTGCGCATCCACGAAGTGGTCGACGCGCCCAACTGGGTGGTCGGCATGCTCCTGCCCATGACGATCTTCGACGAGGAGGCACGATGAGCACGGCTGAGAAGCCGCGCGGCCTGCGCCGTGAGCTGAGGTTCTGGGAGACGATCGCGCTCTCGATCGGCATCATGGCGCCGACCGCGGCCATGGCCCTGAACGGCGTGGGCGTGGCCGGGAACGTCGGCCAGGCCGTCCCGCTCGCCTTCCTGATCTCGGCGATCCTCGTCTTCCTCGTCGCCTTCGGCATCATGCGCCTGGCCGGCCACTACAGCCATGCCGGCTCGGTCTACGCGTTCACCGGCGCCACCCTCGGCCCCCGGGCGGGCTTCTTCTCCGGGTGGGCGCTGCTCGGCACCTACCTATCGTTCACGGTCGCATCGACCGCCGAGGTCGGCCTGTTCCTGGCCCAGTTCGCGAACGGCACCGGCATCTGGAGCGGGAGCGAGTGGATCTGGATCGCGCTCCTGGCCGCAATGTCCGTCGGCTTCCTGGCGTACAGCGATATCAGGATCACCACCCGCACGCTGCTCTCGATCGAGGCGGTGTCGGTGATGCTGATCACCGTCCTCATGGTTGTCATCTTCGTGAAGCTCGCAACCGGCGACACGCCCGGGAACCAGGGCTTCACCTCCGACGTCTTCTCGCTCCCCGGCGGCACGTCGAGCTCGGCCCTCGGCCTCGCGATCGTGCTCGCGTTCCTCTCCTGGGGCGGCTTCGAGGGAGCCGCGGCGCTGGGCGAGGAGACGAACGAGCCGCGCCGCGAGATCCCGCGCGCGATCCGCAACGCCGTCATCGGCGCCGGCGTCTTCTACGTGCTCTGCATGATGGCGCAGTCGTGGGGCTTCGGCACCGACAAGTCCGGCGTCGAGGCGTTCGCCGGGTCCAGCTCGCCGCTGGGCGATCTGGGCAAGTCCTACATCGCCTCGTGGATGGGCGACCTGATCAACCTCGGCGCCGCCGTGAGCGCGTTCGCGAGCGCGCTCGGGACGGCGACCGGCGCGTCGCGGATCCTCTTCGCGATGGGCCGCGACGGGTTCGTGACCCCCCGCCTGGGGACGTCGTCGAACCGCACCGGGGCGCCCGCGGTCGCGCTCACGACGGTCATCACGATCGCCGCGATCGGCCTGATCTCGATGCGCGCCTACGGCATCTCCGACGCCGTGCTGGCGTTCTTCTACCCCGGCACGATCGGCGTGCTCAGCATGATCGTCGCCTACGGCGTGACGAACATCGGCGCCGGGCGCATGTTCCTGCGCGACAGTCGCGAGCGGCTGTGGGAGCTCTTCTTCCCGGTGGCCGCGATCATCGTCCTCGCGTACGTCTTCTACCGCAACGCCGTCGACCAGGTGTACCCGTTCAACTGGTTCCCATGGGTGGTCGCGGCGTGGCTGCTGGCCGGCTTCGCGATCATCATGGCCGTCCCCGGCCTGGCGCGGCGGATCGGCGCGAACCTGACCGCGGCGGAGGGGATGGGGGCGGCCGCGGGAGAGGAGACGACCTGACCCGGGGCCGGGCGGTCAGTCGATCGCCCGGCGGATGAACCCCCGGATGCCGATCGCGGCGAAGACCGCGAGCGAGAACAGGAGCGCGACGACGCATACCCACGGGCGGATGTGGGGCACGTTGGGGACGAGCGCGCCGCGCATGCCCTCGCTGACGTAGGTCAGCGGGTTGAACGCGGTGACGATCTGGAACCAGCGCAGCGAGTCGAGCGTCGGCCACGGGTACTGGCTGCAGCCGGTGAAGAGCAGCGGCGTGAGCACGAGGCTGAACGCGATCGAGATCCGGTTCGGGGGCACGAGCGTCCCCATCGTGAGCCCCATCGCGGCGCCGACGAGCGCGCCCAGCACGAGGATGACGGCGAACTCCGGCGCGCCCTGCGACCGCCACGGCACGGAGCCCAGGATGAGCACGCCGATCGGGAACATGAAGATCGCCGCGATCAGCGCGCGCATCGCGGCGAACACCATCTTCTCGACCGCCACGAGCGCGGTCGGGATCGGCGCCAGCAGCCGGTCCTCGATCTCCTTCGTGAAGCTGAACTCGAGCACGAGCGGGAGGGCGGTCGACTGGAGCGACGTGAGCAGGGCCGTCAGCGCGACGACGCCGGGGAAGAGCAGGTGCGCATACCCGGGCCGGGTGTAGCCGAGGCTCGAGAGCACCTTCCCGAACACGAACAGCATGAAGAGCGGCTGGAGGATCACCTGGGCCAGGAAGACGGGCAGCTCCCGGCCCGTGACGAAGATGTCGCGCCAGAGCACCGCAAGGAACACACCCGGCGCGCTCGTCCGCGGCGCTTCGACGACCGGCGCGCTCACCGCAGCGCCCGCCCGGTCAGGTTGATGAACACGTCCTCGAGGCTCGGCTCGCCGATCTTCACGTCCGAGAGCGTGATCCCGAAGCGCGCGAGCGCTCCGGCGACCGGCGCCACCATCAGCGGCGCGTCGCCGGCGACGTAGAGGCGGACGTGGCCGTCGCTCTGCTCGAGCCGCTCCAGCCGCTCGACACCGTCGAGCCGCTCGAGCGCCTCGACGGCTGCGTCGAGGTTGCCGTCGGCGCCCGCGAGCGCGACCTCGAGCGTCGTCTTCCCGGGCAGGCCGCGCGTGAGCGCGTCGGGCCGGTCGAGCGCGAGCAGCTTGCCGTGATCCATGATCCCGACCCGCTCCGCGAGCGTCGCCGCCTCGTCCATGTCGTGGGTGGTGATCACGATGGTGGTGCCGCGGTCGCGCAGGTCGCGGACCCGGTCCCACACGAACAGCCGCGCGGCGGGATCGAGCCCCGTGCTGGGCTCGTCCAGGAAGAGCACCTGGGGCGTGTGCATCATCGCCCGGGCGATCATGATCCGCTGGGACTGGCCGCCGGACATGTAGTCGGGCTTGTCGTTCCCGCGGTCGCTCAGCCCGAACAGCTCGAGCAGCTCGTCGGCGCGGCGATTGCGCTCGGCCGCCGGGACGCGGTGGTAGGCGGCGTGGAAGATCAGATTCTGGCGGATGGAGAGCGAGCGGTCGAGGTTCGTCCGCTGCGGGACGACGGCCAGCTGCGTCCGCGCCCGGACAGGGTCGCGGGTGACGTCGATCCCGCCGACGCGTGCGACGCCGGCTGTGCGCTTCACCCGGGTCGTGAGGATGCCGATGGTGGTCGTCTTGCCGGCGCCGTTCGGGCCCAAGAGGCCGAAGACCTCGCCCCGCTCGACGCTGAACGTGACGCCGTCGACCGCGTTCACGGGGGCCTTCGGGTAGCGCTTCTCGACGCCCTCCACCTCGACCGCCGGCCCGCTCATGCCCCCTTGCGCCATCGGTCGGAAAGGATACGCAGGCCGTGCGCGTATGCGTTCCGTCAGCTCCCCCTTTTGCGTGTTGCGGATCGGGATGACGAGAACCGATCATGCGCCGCATGTGGGGTCGTTCGGTTCGGGCTGCGTCGGCGGCCGCCGTCGCAGTCGCGCTCGCGGGCATCGCCGGATCGGCGGCGTTCGCCATGCCGGCCGCGCCGGCGCTGCGGCTCCCGAACGCGCCCAACTGCCCGATCTTCCCGACGACGAACGTGTGGAACACGCGCGTGGACTCGCTCCCGGTGAGGGCCAACTCGGCGACGATGATCGACGCCATCGGCGCCGGTGTGGGCCTGCACCCGGACTTCGGCTCGTTCGCGGGCTACGGGATCCCTGTCAACGTCGTGACGCGCAACCAGGTCACCCACCGGGTGCGGTTCCTCTACCGGACGGAGTCGGACCACGTGCCCTACCCGATCCCGGCGCACCCGAAGATCGAGGCCGGATCCGACCGCCACATGATCATCGTGAACCGCGGCACCTGCCGGTTGTACGAGCTCTTCGCCGTGAGGCACACCGCGACCGGCTGGCGCGCCGGCTCGGGGGCCGCCTGGTCGCTCACGTCGAACCACCTGCGGCCGAACGGATGGACGAGCGCCGACGCCGCCGGGCTGCCGATCCTGCCCGGGCTCGTGCGCCACAGCGAGGTGAAGGCAGGCGTGATCGACCACGCCCTGCGGTTCACGGCGCCGCACACGTGCAGCGGGCACATCTACCCGGCCCGCCACGACGCCGGCTCGGGCAGCTGCGCGACCTGGCCGCCGATGGGGCTGCGCGTGCGGCTGAAGGCGTCGTTCGACCTCTCCGGCCTGCCGCGCAGCGTCCGCGTCATCGGCACCGCCCTCAAGCGGTACGGGATGATCCTGGCCGACAACGGCTCGCCCTGGTACATCTCGGGCTTCTCGAACCCGCGCTTCAACGACTCGGCACTGCACCTGCTGAACCGGATCCACGGCAGTGACCTCGAGGTCGTCGACACCTCGACGCTCCGCAACGGCTGACCGGCGGTCGCCGCCGCGGTTGATGCTCCCGCCGGATGCAGGCACAATCCGGAGCGGGATGGGAGAGCTGGGGGCGAAGCTGCGCGGCGAGCGCGAGCGCAAGGGCATCGGCCTCGACGAGATCGAGGCCGAGACGCGGATTCGCGCCAAGTTCCTGCTCGCGCTCGAGGAGGAGCGCTTCGACGTCCTGCCCGGGCCGGCCTACGTGCGGGCGTTCGTGCGCGACTACGCCGAGCAGCTCGGCCTCGATCCGCAGGAGCTCGTCGCCGAGCTGAACGCCCGCCCCGAGCTCGTCCCGGACGAGGTCGTCATGGTTCCGCCGCGGCAGGTCGCCGAGGTGCCGCTGCTCGACCGCCGGGCGCGCATCGTCGTCTGGGTCGCCGCGGCCGTCGTGCTCGCGCTGGTCGCCGCCGTCGCCGTCGCGGTGCTCGTCTCGCGCGGGTCGTCGTCGGGCGCGCCCGCCCCGCCGCCTGCGGCGAACACGGGCACCGTCCCCGGCGGGTCGACCTCGGCC
>JBKPMQ010000311.1:0-2914 GCA_046732235.1 Actinomycetota bacterium | reverse complement strand
GTCGAGGAGTGGCCGCTCGGGAACGACGGCCCCAGGGTGGCCGCCACGGGGTCGATCGCCGGCCGCGCCCGGTCGATCGCCTCCGTGACGCCGTTCGTGACCAGCGAGGTGCCGATCGTGACCACGGCCAGGAACGCCGGGATCGTGCGGCTGGGGACGCGTATCCACTCCACGACTCCGACGGCGACGGCGATCACGATCACTCCGGCCGTGGAGGCCAGCGTGGAGACGTCCTCGAGCAGCCGGTGCTGCACGGAGCCTGTGTGGCGGTCGGCCCAGAGCGCTGCCGCGGAGTCCACGTCCGACAGCACCTCGACATGCCGCACGGCGACGGCCAGTGCGGCGACGACGAGCCCCGCCGCGACGATGGCGACGAGCGCGACGGTGAGCGCGAGCCCCGTGACGACGTCCGCCTCGAGGCGGCTGTGAACGAAGCGGCGCACGCGGGCGTGCTCGTCGATCGCCGCGGCGGCCGCCGCGGCCGGCGCGCGGCCCCACCAGGTGCGCAACGCCCCCCGGAAGGCGACGAAGGTCACCCCGGCCGCCGCCGCCGAAATCAGCACGAGCACCGCGATCAGCATCTGCGCCGTCCCATGGCCGCGGTTTGCCCATGAGGCAATACGGGAAAACGTCGGCTTGATGCAGATCGGCGAACAGCGCCGGCCCGCAGAGCTCCGGTCGCCCCGGCGTCCTGACGAGGCCTCGAGCAGCGAGGGCCCCTGGTTCCTCGCACCGCGCCGTCACGGTCCGTCCGCGCTCGTCGGCAGGCGGTTCGCAGGCCGTCCTGTGGTCGCCTTCATCGTCGCGGCCCTCACCGGGTTCGTCGTGCTTGCGGCGGTCGCGATCCTCGCCGGGTGGGCGCTCAAGACCTACGTCCTCCCCGACCACGGCATCGGCCACGCGGACGAGCACGTCAACGTGTGGCTCGCACATCACCGGACGGCCACGCGCAACGACGTCTCGTTCTGGCTATCCGGGATCGGCGACGTCCTGGCGATCCCGGCCCTCGTGGCGCTGACGGCGCTCGTGGCGGCCCTGCGCCGGCACTGGCGGGTCGTGGGCTTCATCGTCACCGCCATCGCCGTCGAGGCGGCCACGTACCGTGCCGCCACGCTCGCCATCCACCGCGAGCGGCCGGAGGTCCCCCGGCTCGACCACCTCCCGGTCGACGCGAGCTACTACTCTGGTCACACGGCCGCCTCGGTGGCCGTCTACTGCGGCATCGCGCTGCTGATCACGAGCGCAGTCCGCAACGGCGCCGCCAGGTGCGGCGTGTGGCTCGTCGCCATCGCGATCCCGCTGCTCGTCGGGCTGGCCCGCATGTACCGCGGCATGCACCATCCGACCGACGTCATCGCCGGCCTGCTCTGGGGCGTCGGGTCGCTGGCCGTTGCGATCATGGCCGCGCGGGCCGCGGCGTCGGCGCAGGAACGGAGGGCGGCATGAGCACGATCGCCGTCATCGCGCACGGCCGCAAGCGCACGGCCGACCTGCCGAAGCTGCGGCGCGCGCTCGCGAAGAGCGGCGTGCGCGATCCGCTCTGGGCCGAGGTGCCGAAGAGCAAGCGCGCACCCAAGCAGCTGCGCAAGCTGCTCGAGCACGGCGCCGACCACATCTTCGTCTGGGGCGGCGACGGGATGGCCCAGCGGTGCATCGACACGCTGGCGGGCACGGATGCGACCCTCGCGATCGTCCCGGCCGGGACGTCGAACCTGCTCGCCTCGAACCTCGGCATCCCCAAGGCCGTCGAGGAGGCGGTCGCGGTCGGGCTGCACGGCCGCCGACGGCGAATCGACGTCGCCTCGCTGAACGGCGAGCGGTTCGCGGTCATGGCCGGCGCGGGGTTCGACGCGGACATGATCGAGGGCGCCGACGGCCGGATGAAGCGCCGCCTCGGCCGCGCCGCGTACCTCCTGACGGGCGCGAAGAGCATGCGCGTCCGCCCGTTCGAGGCCCGGATCCGGGTGGACGGGAGCCCCTGGTACAAGGGCCCGGCCAGCTGCATCCTGGCCGGGAACATGGGCTCGCTGTTCGCCGGGGTGGAGGTGTTCGCCGATGCCGAGCCGGACGACGGCCTGCTCGACCTGGCGGTGATCACCGCCGAGGGCGTCGCCCAGTGGGCGGGGACGGTTGGCCGGACGATCGCCGGCCACCCGGAGCGATCGCCGAACTTCCGGCTCACGAAGGCGCGGAAGGTGAAGGTCAAGCTCGACCGCAAGGTCCTCTACGAGCTCGACGGGGGCACGCGCACGAAGGTCAAGGCCTACCGGCTCGCCGTCGAGCCGGCCGCCATCACCCTGTGCGTGCCAGCCGGGAGCAGAAACGGAGACGGAAGCGCATGAGCGGCAGGATCGAGATACAGGCCAGGTCGGCGGGCCGGCACCCGACCCACAGCACGGCGTTCGAGGCGCTGACGCGCATCGGCTTCGTCGCCCGCGGGATCATCTACGGGATCATCGGCTGGCTCGCGATCCAGGTCGCGACCCAGACCACCCCGAACAGGCCCACGAACCAGAAAGGCGCGCTGGAGACGATCGAGAAGCAGCCGCTCGGCCACTGGCTGCTCATCGTGGTGGCCGCCGGGCTCGGGGCCTACGCCCTGTGGCGGTTCGTCCAGGCGTACGTCGGCCACGGACCCGAGGGCGGCGGTGACCAGTCGACGTTCGGCCGCATCTCCGCGGCCGGGAGCGGCTGCGCCTACCTGGCGATGTGCGCGCTGGCCGTCTCGATCCTCATGGGCTCGTCGAGCCAGAGCTCGAGCAGCCCGCACAAGTCGGCCGCGGGCGTGCTGGGATGGCCGGGAGGCCAGTGGATCGTCGGCATCGCCGGCGCCATCTTCCTCGGCGTGGGGCTCTACCAGGGCTACAAGGGCGTGTCGCGGAAGTTCCTCGACGACGACAAGACGGAGGAGATG
>JBKPMQ010000310.1:0-15852 GCA_046732235.1 Actinomycetota bacterium | reverse complement strand
GCACCACCCTAGGTGCTTGACGCTTCGGGAGGTCGCACGTATATTGTCAAGTATGCCGATGGAGAATCTGCACCACCGGCCTGCGCGGGACGTGCAAAACACCGTCGCGCGGCTCGAGGTGCTCGGCGCCGAGACCATGCCGGCCGCCGACCACTTCCGGCGCGAGCACTTCCCCGCACCCGAGATCGACCCGCACGGGTGGCGGCTCGTCCTGGGCGGGCTGGTGGAGACCCCGGCGATCCTGGCGCTCGCCGACCTGGCCGCCCTGCCGGCGCGGACGCTCCCCGTCGTGCTCGAGTGCGCCGGCCACCGCCGGGCCGAGCTTTCGCCGGCCGTGCCCGGGCTGCAGTGGCAGGTCGGGGCCGTGTCCGAGGCGCGCTGGACGGGCGCCCGGCTGCGCGACCTGCTCGAGCGCGCAGGCGTCGACCCGCATGCGACCGAGGTCGTCCTCACCGGCGCCGACCGCGGCCCGTTCGAGGGCGACTGCGGCCGGCACCCGTACGGCCGCTCGCTGCCGCTGCGCAAGGCGATCGACCCCGACACGATGCTCGCCTACGAGATGGACGGCGCGCCGATCCCGGCCGCGCACGGCGGCCCGGTACGTGCGATCGTGCCCGGCTGGTACGCCACCGACTCGGTCAAGTGGCTCGAGCGGATCCAGGTGACGGCGGAGGAGTACGGGGGACCGTTCCAGGCGATCGACTACCGCTTCGCGACCGCCGACGATCCCGGCCCGGGCGAGCGGATGGAGCGGGTCCCGGTGCACTCGCTCGTGACGGCGCCCGCCGCCGGGGCGGTTCTCGACGCCGGCGCGGCCCGCATCCGCGGCGTCGCCTGGAGCGGCGGCGGCGCGGTCACCCGCGTCGAGGTGCAGGTCGACGGAGGCGAGTGGCGACGCGCGACGATCACGGGCCGGGCCGGCGTCTACGGCCGCACCCGGTTCGAGCACCCCTTCGCCGCCGAGCCGGGGAGGCACACGATCGCCGTGCGCGCCCGCGACGCCGGCGGCGGGACGCAACCGGAGGAGCCGGTCTGGAACAGGGGCGGCTATCGCAACAACGCCGTCCACCGGATCGCGGTGACGGTCCGGGAGGCACGCCGCTAGCCGGAGGCGGGGTCAGACCCCGAACGCCGAGCGTGACAGGTTCGTTGCAGTTCCGTTCGGGGTCTGACCCCGGTTCAGCCGAACAACGTCGCGCCGGCGCCGACGAGGAGCGACGCCGCCCAGAGCAGGTCGAGGTTGACCCAGGCGCGGCGGAGGATCCCGACGCCGACCACCTCGAAGACGACCGCCGCCACCGCGGCCGCGACCGCCACCATCGCCAGCGTGTGCACGATGACGGCCCCCGCGCCGAACTCGAGCCCGCCCGGGATCGGCCCGTCGCCGGCGGGGACGTGCACGCCGACCAGGAACGGCAGCAGCATGAGGCCGGCGCCGTGCGCGCTCGCCATCAGGAACGACCACAGCGCGAGCTCGGGCGGCCGGATGCGGAATCCGACCCAGCGCGGGTGACGGTTGCGGTAGAGCTTCCACGCGGCGAAGGCGGCCAGGGCGGCGGCGCCGGCGATCCGCACTGCCCCGGTCGAGAGCACCGCCTGCAGCTCCTCGACGACGAGCACGGCCAGGCCGATCGCGGCCGCGTGCCCGATCGCGATCGGCACGAACGCGGCCGCCAGCACCCGGCGGGAGCGCTCCTGCAGCGCGAGCGCGACCGCGAACAGCCACCCCATGGCCGGGTTCAGGCCGTGGAAGGCGCCCAGCGCCGCGATGCCGCCCAGATCGACGCCGCTCACGGGAAGCAGTACGAGTCCGACGAGGCGTCGCCGCCCTCGAGGTGGATCTGATGCGGCAGCCTGCCGTCGAACCCGGTCACCAGGAATTCGGGGTCGGCCGTCATCCCGCCGGCGGGATCCGCGTCGAGCTTCGCGATCCAGCCGTCGAGGCCCTCCGGGTAGAACTGCCGGTCCCACGACGAGTAGAGCGAGTTCGACACGTAGATCCGCTCGCCATCCCGGCTGACCTCGACCATCTGGGGGCCGCCCTTCAGGGCGCCGTTCTTCGGGTGGGGGCTCGGGTTGGCGATCCCGCCGAGACGTACCTTGCCGGTCTGCTTCGGCGTGAACGGGTCGCTGACGTCGAACTGGTAGAAGTCGCCCGTTCCCCAGCACGAGACGTACAGGAACCGGTCGTCGAGCGACAGGTTGATGTCCGTGATCAGCGGCGGCACCGCCCCGAAGCCCTTGAGCAGCGGCGGCAGGAGGTCGGCATCGGCCGGCTCGGCCGGGATCGTGATCGACTTCTGGATCTTCCAGTCGCCGCCCTCGCGGTGCCAGAGCCAGATCGACGCGGACAGGTCCTCCACCGAGACCACCACACCGACGAACCCGTACGCCCTGCGCGGATCATGGGCCGGGCGCAGCTCCAGCACCATCTGGTGCTCGTCGCCGAGGTCGAGCGTTCGCAGGTGGCTGCGGCGGCGCAGGTCCCAGACGTGCATCGCATGGCCGTACTCGCGGCCGAGCAGCTTCTCCGGGACGACGCCGTCCTCGAACATCGAGGGCGAGCCCCACTCGCTCGTCAGCAGCGTGTCGTGGCCGAGGTGCCACCAGAAGTCGTACGAGTACCGCTGCGGCCCACGGTCGACCTCCCAGGCGCCGAGCGGGTCGAACGACTCGCAGTCGAGCAGGAGCACGCCGCCGCCCTCGTCGGGGCCGTTCGAGCCGCCGAGCGCGGACATGTAGATGGCGTCCGGCCCGCAGTGCGTCGTGTGCGGGCGGGTGTAGCCGGTGCGGGCGACGAGCTCGTCGCGCTCGATGGTGCGAGCGATCTTCGGCGCCAGGGGATCGGGCTTCGTGTCGATCACGTGGATGCGGGACGAGCGCAGCCCCGGGACGATCTGGTAGCGGCGCTCGACGTGCGGGCGCGGCGCGGACGGGCACAGCGCCGCACTGCAGGCGTTCCAGCCGAAGTGGTGCAGCTCGTCGCCGGGGCTCGGCATCTCGAGCGTCGAGACGATCGAGCCGTAGCTGCCCGAGCCGGGCTCGAGGTCGACGACGCCGATCGCGTCCGGGCGCGATTCCTGGTCGGGCTCGAGCAGGGCGACGTACGCGAACTTCTCGGGGGGCGCATCGCCGGCGAGCCGCGGCGAGGGGTAGAACGTCGGGTCGGGCGTCCATCGGGCCATGGGGCCTCCTCGGGTCATCGCGGTGCGAGGATGCATGATGCCACTTTTTGGATCCAAACGTAAGGCCGGGTACCTTGCGGACCGTGGCCCGTCCGAACATCCTCTACCTGCACTCCCACGACACCGGCCGCTACGTGCAGCCGTACGGCTTCGGCGTCCGCACGCCGCGTATCCAGGCGCTCGCCGAGGAGGGCATCCTCTTCCGGAAGGCGTTCTGCGCCGCCTCGACCTGCTCCGCCGCGCGCGCCTGCCTGCTGACGGGCCAGTACGCCCACACGAACGGCATGCTGGGGCTCGCGCACCGCGGCTGGTCGCTCCACGACTACACCCACCACGTCGTCCACACGCTGCACGACATCGGCTACGGGTCGACGCTGATCGGCGAGCAGCACATCTCCAAGCGCCCGGACGTGATCGGCTACGACCGCGTGGTCAAGATCCCGACGACCCGGGTCGAGGACGTCGCGCCGGTCGCGATCGACGTCCTTCGCAACGACCCCGCCCAGCCGTTCTTCATGTCGGTCGGATTCTTCGAGACCCACCGCGTGTTCTTCCCGCCCGTGGCGAACGAGGAGCACTACGTGCGCCCGCCGGCGAACCTCCCCGACACCCCGGAGACGCGCGCGGACATGGCCGCGTTCGCCGCCAGCGCCCACTCGCTCGACCGCGGCGTGGGGGCCGTGCTGGACGCACTCGACGAGACGGGGCTCGCGCGCAACACGGTCGTGATCTGCACGACCGACCACGGCATCGCCTTCCCGGGCGCGAAGGCAACCATGAGCGACCGCGGCACCGGCGTCATGCTGATCCTGCGCGGGCCGGGCGGGTTCGCCGGCGGCAAGGTGTTCGACGGACTGGTCTCGCACATCGACCTCTTCCCGACGATCTGCGACATCCTCGAGATCGGCCACCCGGACTGGCTGCAGGGTCACTCGCTGATGCCGATCGTCACCGGTGCCGCCGCGGAGGTGCGTGACGAGATCTTCACGGAGGGCACCTACCACGCCGCGTACGAGCCGCAGCGCGCCGTGCGCACTCAGACGTGGAAGCTCGTGCGCCGGTTCGGCGACCGCCGCCTGCCCGTGCTGCCGAACATCGACGACAGCCCCAGCAAGGACGTATGGCTGCGTCACGGCTACGCTGAGCGGGGGCTGCCCCCGCTTGCGCTGTACGACCTCGTGTTCGATCCGAACGAAGCCGAGAACGTCGTCTCCCGCCCCGACCTGGCGCCGGTGGTGGCGGAGCTCGACGAGCGCCTCGATCGGTGGATGCGGGACACGGGCGACCCCCTCCTGGACGGCCCGGTCGCGCCCCCGCCGGGCGCCGAGGTGAACGACCCCGACCAGCGCTCCGCCGCCGACCCGCTGAGGGTGGCCCCATGACCAGGGCGCATACGTCCTACCTGATCTGCTCGACCCCGCGGACGGGATCGAGCCTGCTGTGCGACGCACTCACGGACACGCGCGTGGCCGGCCGGCCCGAGGAGTACTTCCAGTTCCGCGCGCGGACGGGGTTCCCCCGCCGCCCGCAGGAATACTTCGAGGGGGCCGGCGACCCGGAGATCTTCGACATCCTCGGCCCGCGGACGCGGGTCGAAGACGCCGAGGCGCTCTACGATCCCAGCCGCTTCGAGCGCTACGAGCAGTACCTCGAGTGGGCTGTCCAGGCGGGCACCACGCCGAACGGCGTGTTCGGGGCGAAGGTGATGTGGGGCTACTTCAACGGGTTCGTCACCGGGTTGCGGTGGGCGCTCCCCAACCGTCAGCGGCTGCCGGTGCCCGAGCTGGTGCAGTCAGTCTTCCCGAACCTCACCTACATCACGATGTCCCGGCGCGACAAGGTGCGCCAGGCGGTCTCGCTGTGGCGGGCGCTGCAGACGTGGAGCTGGTCGAGCGAGCAGCGCGCGGCCGCCGGCCGGCTCACCTACAGCCACGCGGCGATCGCCCACCTGATCGCTGACATCGAGGATCACGAGCTCGGGTGGCGGTCGTACTTCCGCGAGTGCGGGGTCGAGCCGTTCGACGTGGTGTACGAGGACCTCGCCGGCCGCTACGAGGACTCGATCCGCGACATCCTCCGCCACCTCGGGATCGCGGAGGCCGACACGGTGCCGATCGCGCTCCCGACCCGGCGCAGGCAGGCGGACGACCTCTCCCGCCGCTGGGCCGAGCGCTACAGGGCCGAGTCGGGCCGCTTCGCGCACGCGTAGCCGTACGATCCCGCGCATGTGGATCGACCCGCCCGGCGCCGACGCGGCGCTCGTGCTCGCCCACGGGGCCGGCTCGGGCATGCGCTCGCCGTTCATGGCGGGCTTCGCCGAGGAGATCGGGCGCCTCGGTGTGGCCAGCCTGCGGTTCGAGTTCCCGTACATGCAGGCCGGCCGGCGGGCGCCCGACCGCCCGCAGGTGCTGCTGGATTCCTGGGTCGAGGCGTTCGCCGAGGGCCTCGAGCGGGCGGGCGGGCGGCCGGTCTTCGCGGGCGGCAAGTCGATGGGCGGGCGGATCGCGTCGATGGCCGCCGCCGAGGGAATGGCCGCCGCCGGGCTCGTGTTCCTCGGCTATCCGCTGCACCCGCCGGGTCGCCCGGAGAAGATCCGCGACGCGCACCTCGACGCCGTCACGGTACCGATGCTCTTCCTGCAGGGCTCGCGCGACTCGTTCGCCCGGCCCGACCTGCTGGCCGCGGTGATCGACCGGCTGGGCCCCCGGGCGGAGTACGTCGAGATCGCCGGCGGCGACCACTCCTTCCGCGTCCCCGGCGGCCCGCGCGACGCCGCGGTGATCGGCGCGTCCCTGGCCGAGCCGGCCGCCGCGTTCATCCGGCGGGTGGCATGAATAACCGGTGCCAGGGACCGTCTATTCACGGCCCGCCGCTCGGTCTCGACCAGCAGCGGGAGATCCGCCGGCTCGGCCGGGCGGATCGTCATGGCTCGAGCAGCCACCGCACCACCTCGAGGTGCTCCGGGCCGCCGTCGGCGCTCCAGGCGACGGTCTGACCGATGGTCCAGCCGCGGGCGCGGTCGCGGTCGAGTCCGAGCTCGGACGTAAGCCGGTCGAGCCGGCCGAGCACGGCCCGCCGCGAGTGCCCCAGCTCGGGCGAGCGCACGATCGGCGCCACGGCGAACTCGCGCTCGCCAACGAGCGGCTTGGGGTCGATGGCGAGCCACGGCTCCCGCCCGGCGGCGAGCACGTTGTCGCCGTGCAGGTCCTGGTGCAGCAGCACCTGGTCGCCCTGCGTGGGCGCCAGCGACTCGAGCGCGTCCAGGGCAGCCTCGAGCAGACGCCGTTCGAACGGCCGCCCCGCCCGCTCCCACTCGTCCGGCAGGTAGGAGGCCCACCACGCCGCCTCGCCGGCGAGGGTGTGGAACGTCTCGCCGGCGCCGACCCACAGCCTCGGCAGGAGGCCCGCGAGCACGTCGAGCGCCGTTTCCGCCCCGGCCGCCGAGAGCGGCGTGCCCGGCTCGCATCGCTCCAGCAGGAGCGCCCAACCGTCGTCGCTGCGGTCGAGCAGGCGCACGGCGCCATCGCCGTCCCAGCGCGCCAGCGCATCGGCCTCGTGCTCCGACTCACGGTGGGGGTGGATCACCTTCAGCACGGCCGGCGTCCCGTCGGGGAGCTCCGCCGGCGCCGCGTACCCGCCCGCCCCTGCGGCGTACGGCGGGCCGAGGGTCAGGCCCCACCGGTCGCGCAGCTCCTCGGCCCGCGCTAGAGGCGGTTGCGGATCGCCCACAGGTCGGGGAACGCCTGGCGGCCGATGGTGGTCGCGAGGTAGTCGACACCTGACGAGCCGCCGGTGCCGCCCTGGCGGCCGATCGTGCGCTCGACCATCTTCACGTGCCGGTAGCGCCACTCCTGGACGCCCTCGTCGATGTCGACCATCCGCTCGCACACCTGGGCGCTGGCCGGGTCGGACTGATAGACCTCGACCAGGACATCCTGCACCGCCTGCGACGCCTCCACCGGCTGCGACGTGTCGCGGCCGAGCACATCCTCCGGGATCCAGTGGCCGAGCCGGTCGAGGTGGAGCAGGAAGGAGTCCCACAGGCTGCGGCGCGACATCGCCGCCTCGATGCGGTCGCGGTCGGGGCCGGGCGGATGGTGGGCGAGCACGCCCTCGTCGCGGCCGCCGAGCACCGCCTCGAGCTCGCGGAACTGGGCCGACTGGAACCCGCTCGCCCGTTCGAGCCGGCCGCGGAAGCTGGAGAACCCGAGCGGCGTCATCGTCTCGAGCACGTCGATCTGGGCGACGATCGTCTTCAGGATCGTCAGGATCCGCTTCATCGTCATGAGCGCCGACCCGCGGTCGCCGATCTCGAGCCGGTCCTGGAGCCGCTCGAACTCGTGCAGGAGCACCTTGAACCAGAGCTCGTACACCTGGTGGATGACGATGAAGAGCAGCTCGTCGTGCTCGGGCCCCTCCGAGAGCGGCTGCTGGCAGGCGAGCAGCTCGTCCAAATGCAGGTACGACGAGTAGGTGACGGCTGGATGCTCGGGCGCGGCCACGTCGCCCGAACTATCGCACCGCCGCCAGCGGGTCGGCCTCGAGCCCCGGCCGCTCGCGCAGGTGCGGCAGCGGGTAGGACGGGTCGGGCGAGTCGATCTCGCGCCCCAGGCGGTGCCCGTCCCAGATCGCGTCGGCGATCAGGCGCGGCGCGACGCAGTCGCCGATCCGGTAGACGCCCTCGATCCCGGCGGCCGTGAGCGCCTCCCGGTCGGCCGTGAGCTCGAGGTAGAGCGCCTCGTCGGAGACCCGCTGGGTGACGAGGACGAACGCGTCGGCCTCGACCGTGAACGTGTCGCCGAGCTCGGTCTCGGCATCGGCGCCCCCGGCCGCGATCCGCGTGAGCCACGCCTCGGCCCGCATGCCGATCCCCAGGTCGTGCAGGTGCCGGCGCAGGATCGGCCCCTCCAGCGTCTCGTCGCACATCGGGGCCACCTTCTCGCAAGACGTCATCAGCTCCACCCGGTGCCCGCGCGACCGGAGCAGCTCCGCCATACCGGCCCCCGTGAAGTAGCCCTCGCAGTCGAGGACGACCGCGCGCGTGCCGGGCGCCTCCTTGCCGCCCAGCATGATCTGCTCCGGCGTCAGCACGTGGGGGAGCGAGGAGTCTGCGCCCAGGATGGGCCCGCGGGTGACGCCGTTTCGGCCGTCGCCGGCCCAGGCGGCGCCGGTCGCGATCACGATCAGGTCGGCGCCGGATTCCCGCACCGCCGCCGCGTCCATGCGGGCGCCGGTCTCGATCTCGACGTTCGGGAGCTGAGCGAGCTGGCCGAGACGCCAGGTGCGCAGCCGGTCCCACTCGGTCAGGCCGGGCAGGCGCGGGACCCAGCGGGTGAGGCCGCCCGGCTCCTCGGCTGCGTCGACCAGCCGCACGCGCCGGATGTCCCGGCGGCCGAGCACCATCGCACACTCCATGCCGGCCGGGCCCGCGCCGACGACCAGCACCTCGCGGTCGGCGTTGGCCGCGCGGTCGAACCGCTCCGGGTGCCAGCCGCGGCGGTGCTCCTCGCCCGCCGTCGCGTTCTGGGTGCAGCCGATGTGGCGGCGGACGTCGCCCTTCGAGATGCACATGTTGCAGCCGATACAGGCGCGGATGTCGGCGAACCGGCCCTCACGGATCTTCTCGGGGATGAACGGGTCGGCGATGTTGGGGCGGGCGGCGCCGATCAGGTCCCACGCGCCCGACTCGATGATCTCGGCCATCCGCTCGGGGGTCGTCAGGCGGCCGACGCCGACGATCGGCTTCGCGGTCGCCTCGCGCACGTGCCCGGTCCACTCGAGCTGCCAGCCCTCGGCGAAGAACCGCGACGCGCCGGAGTCCTTCGACCACTCCAGGATCGAGCCGATGTGGACGTCCCACAGGTCGACCAGGTGGTCGGCCATGCGCACGAACTCGAGCCCCTCGTCCAGCTCGACGCCGGGCCCGCCCGCCGCCGAGACCGCCATCCGGCAGGCGATGGCGCAGTCGGAGCCGACCGCCTCGCGCACCGCCGCGAGCGTCTCGATCCACATGCGCGCGCGGTTCTCGAGCGAGCCGCCGTACTCGTCGGTGCGCTGGTTGTAGAACGGCGACAGCATCTGCCCGAGCAGGTACGAGTGGCCGCCGTAGACGTAGACGATGTCGAAGCCGGCATCGCGGGAGCGCACGGCCGCCTGGACCCAGTCCGAGACGATCCGGTCGATGTCGAGCTTCTCCATCCGCTTCGGCGTGACGTTCGAGAAGTCGCTCGCGATCTGGGAGGGCGCCGGCGGCGGAAGGCGCGTCTCGCAGTTCTCGCCGTGGGCGCCGGAGTGCGAGAGCTCGACGCCCGCCAGCGCACCGTGCGCGTGGACGGCGTCACACAGGATCGACAGGTGGCGCAGGTCGTGGTCGTCCCACATGCGGGCCGAGATGTACGGCGTCTCGTCGGCGTCGGAGGAGACGGTGCAGTACTCGGTGCAGACGGCCGCCCAGCCGCCCTCCGCCTTCACCGCCCGGTGGGCCGCCTGCGACCACGGCTTCTCGACGCCGAATCCGGTGCAGTGCGGCACCTGGTAGAAGCGGTTGCGGAGCGTCTTCGGCCCGATCTGGACGGGCTCGAACAGGATGTCGAAGCGCGGGTCGGCGCCCATGCCGGCCGACTATACCCACCACCGGGGTCTGACCCCGAACGGGGGCCGTGACAGTTCCGTGGCAGTTCCGTTCGGGGTCTGACCCCACGCCGGGAAGATGGGTGTTTTCCCCCTCCTTGACTTCTGTCCTGGGCCCCGACGACAATCCCCTGGAGGTGCGTGTCTTCTTCGCCACGGACATCCACGGGTCCGAGACGTGCTGGCGCAAGTTCCTGAACTCGGGAACCCACTACAAGGCCGACGTCCTGATCCTCGGGGGCGACATGACCGGCAAGGCGCTGGTGCCCGTCATCGACGACGGCAACGGGCACTGGCACGGGACGCTCCAGGAGCAGCGCCGCGACCTCACCGGCGATGACGAGGTGGCGGCGTTCGAGCAGGACGTCATCCGGCGCGGGTACTACCCGTTCCGCACGACCCCGGACGAACTCGCCGAGCTCGAGGCCGACTCCCAGCGGCTCGACGAGCTCTTCCACAGCCACATGCTCGGTACCGTCGAGCGGTGGATGCAGATGGCCGAGGAGAAGCTCGCCGGGCAGCCCCAGCGCATGTTCGTCTGCCCGGGCAACGACGACCAGTTCGAGGTGGACGAGATCCTCGGCGCCGCGCGCCGGGTCGAGCTCGCCGAGGGCCGCGTGGTCGAGGTCGAGGGCTTCCAGATGGCCTCGACCGGGTGGTCGAACCCGACCCCCTGGCGCACCTACCGCGAGGAGCCCGAGGACGTCCTGCTCGAGCGGATCCGGTCGGTCACCTCGCAGCTCACGGCCGCACCGGAGCGGACGATCCTGAACCTGCACTGCCCGCCGTACGGCTCCGGCCTCGACGAGGCCCCCGGCCTCGACGAGGAGCTGAAGCCGAAGCACGGCGGGCACGCGCCCGAGCCGGTCGGCTCGAAGGCGGTGCGCGAGGCGATCGAGGAGAGCCGGCCGGTGCTCTCGCTGCACGGCCACATCCACGAGGCCCGCGGCCACACCCGCATCGGGCCGACGCTGTGCATCAATCCCGGCAGCGCATACGAGCAGGGCGACCTGATGGGCGCCCTGATCGAGCTCGACGGCAAGAAGGTGAAGAACTTCGTGCTCACCAGCGGCTGAAAGGAGAGGGGATGGCTGCAGCAGACACGCCAATGGAGCGAACGATGTTCGTGCGCAAGGCGACGGGCCTGGTGAAGGGGTGGTCGGTCTTCGACGCCTTCATCTACTCGGCGTTCGCCATCAACCTGATGGCGCTCGGCTTCGGGTACGCCTTCACGGGCATCGCGGTGTTCCCCGAGAGCGGCCTGATCGCGGCGATCGTCCTCTCCGGCCTGTTCATCATCTTCGAGGTGATCACCTACGCGTCGCTGATCGCCGTCATGCCGCGGGCCGGCGGCGACTACGTCTGGCAGTCGCGCGTGTTCGGGGGCGGCATCGGCTTCGTCCTCGCGGCCACGGGCTGGTGGTTCATCCTGTGGCACTGGGTCCCCATCTACGCCAACATCCTCATCCTCGAGGTCATCCAGCCGATCCTGAACGTGCTCGGCTACAACGGCACGGACACGTTCCACGCGGCCTGGTGGAACCCGATCCACGGCACCGGCATCTTCGTCGCGTCGCTTGCGACCGCCGCGATCGCCACCATCGTGGTCTCGATCGGGATGCGCAACTACGCCCGCTTCCAGAAGCTGTGCTTCTACGGCGCGATCGTGGGGCTCCTCTTCATGCTGGCCCTGTTCCTGTTCCATTCGAAGGCCGATTTCATCGCGGCGTTCAACCGCCAGACCGACATCTACGGCTCGCACGATCCGAACGCATACGCGAAGACGGTCGCGGCGGCGAACTCGGCCGGCGTCGACTACAAGGGGTTCGGGGCCTTCCCGGTCAAGGAGACGTTCTTCCTGATCCCGTTCATGCTCTTCTACAACCTGTGGCCGAACTGGGGCGCGACCCTGTACGGCGAGGTGCGTGGCGCCTCCGACTTCCGCAAGAACATCTATGCGATGGGCGGCGCGCTCGTGTTCACGACGATCGTCGTCGTCATCACCTTCGCCGCGATGGCGCATGCGATGGGCTACACGTTCTACGGCATCCTGAGCGGCGAGTACTGGGTGACGGTCTCGAAGGCCCCGGTGTACTGGTTCCCGTACCCGGGGATGCTCGCGTCGATGTTCTTCTCGAACGGGTTCGTGCAGGTTGTGCTCCTGCTGCTTCTGTCCCTGTGGTTCTTCGGCTGGGCCGGGAGCGTGTTCCTGTCGTCGACGCGCGTGATCTTCGCGGCCGCGTTCGACCGTATCCTGCCCGAGTGGGCGGCGAAGGTCGACGACCGCACGCACGTCCCGATCGCCGCGCTCCTGCTGATGCTCCTGCCGTCGATCCCGATCAGCTACCTGTACGCGTACAACTCGAGCTTCTACGGCTACACCCTCGACGCGACGGTGGTCATCGCGATCACCTACTTCGGCACGACGCTCTCGGCGATCGTGCTGCCGTGGCGACGGCGTGACATCTACAAGGCGTCGCCGATCGCCAAGTACGAGCTGGCGGGGATCCCGCTCGTCACGATCTCGGGGGTGATCTTCGGCGGATTCCTGGCCTACTGCGGCTACAAGTGGTTCTTCACCGACGCCTACGGGGTGAACCACTCCGACTCGCTGAAGTACATGGCGGCGCTGTACCTGATCGCGATCGCCATCTACGTCGCGAGCCGGCTCGTCCGCCGCCGCGAGGGCATCGACCTCGCGATGATCAACTCCGAGATCCCGGTCGAGTGACCCGGCCCGGCGTGGGGGCCGGGAGACCGGCTCCCACGCTGGCATCCGGGACCCTTCGCAAACTGCATCGAGCGTATTGACTTCCCCCTGCGTCTCGGGCAAGATCTCGCCGCGCGGTCGTCCTGGCCGCGATCGTCGGCGCCGTGTGCTTCTACTGGTGGGCCGCCGGCCCGCGCATGTACCTGCGCGACCGCATCATCGTCCTGACGCCGGTGTTCCTGGTCGCCGCCCCGGGCCTCGTCGGCGTGAACGAGCTGGGCGGCGGCCTCGCCGTCGGCATCCTGTCCGGCGCGGTCGGGTTCTCGGCGGCCGCGCTCCTGGGCATCGCCTGGTCGTCAAGGAGACGGTGAATACACGGGGTCAGACCCCATTTATTCATGCTTTGCCTATCCTGCGGCGCATGAGCCAGACCTACGTCTACTCCATGTACCGCTGCAACAAGTTCTACGGCCCCGAGCGCCAGGTGCTGCGCGACATCTCGCTCTCGTTCCTGCCGGGCGCGAAGATCGGCGTGCTCGGCCCGAACGGCGCCGGCAAATCGACGCTCCTGCGGATCATGGCCGGCCTGGACGAGCCCTCGAACGGCGAGGCCCGGCTCGCACCCGGCGCGACCGTCGGCTATCTGCCGCAGGAGCCCGAGCTCGATCACGGCAAGGACGTGCGGGGGAACGTCGAGGACGGCGTCGCCGAGAAGCGCGCGCTGCTCGACCGCTTCAATGAGATCTCCGCGAAGTTTGCCGAGCCGATGTCGGACGACGAGATGCAGGCGCTGCTCGAGGAGCAGGGCGAGGTGCAGGACCGGATCGACCGCACCGACGCCTGGAGCCTCGACCGCATGCTCGACATCGCGATGGACGCCCTGCGGCTGCCGCCGTCGGACGCCGACGTGGCGAACCTCTCAGGCGGCGAGCGCCGCCGCGTCGCCCTCTGCCGGCTGCTGCTGTCCTCGCCCGACCTCCTGCTGCTGGACGAGCCGACCAACCACCTCGACGCCGAGTCGGTCGCATGGCTCGAGCGCTTCCTCGACGACTACGCGGGCACCGTGCTCGCCGTGACGCACGACCGCTACTTCCTGGACAACGTCGCCGGGTGGATCCTCGAGCTCGACCGCGGCCACGGCATCCCGTTCCAGGGCAACTACTCGTCCTGGCTGGAGCAGAAGCAGGCCCGGCTCGCGGTCGAGGAGAAGCAGGAGTCCGCCCGCCGGCGCACCCTCCAGCGCGAGCTCGAGTGGGTGCGGATGGCGCCGCGCGCCCGCCACGCCAAGAGCCGCGCGCGCGTCTCCGCCTACGAGCAGCTGCTCGCCGAGGAGGCGGCCGTCAAGCTCGACACCGTCGAGATCCACATCCCGGCCGGGCCGCGGCTGGGCGACGTCGTCGTCGAGGCGGCCGGGCTGCGCAAGGGGTACGGCGACCGGCTGTTGATCGACGGGCTCGACTTCTCGCTCCCCGCGGGCGGCATCGTCGGCGTGATCGGCCCGAACGGCGCAGGCAAGACGACGCTCTTCCGCATGATCGCCGGCCAGGAGGAGCCGGACGACGGCGAGCTGCGGGTGGGGCCGTCGGTGCAGCTCGCGTACGTCGACCAGGCCCGGGCCGACCTCGATCCGGCGAACACCGTCTGGAAGGAGATCTCCGGCGGCAAGGACCGGATCACGGTCGGCACGCGCGAGATCGCCTCGCGGGCGTACGTGGCGTCGTTCAACTTCCGCGGCGGCGACCAGCAGAAGCGGGTCGGCGACCTCTCCGGCGGCGAGCGCAACCGCCTGCACCTGGCCAAGCTGCTGCGCTCCGGCGGGAACCTGCTGCTGCTGGACGAGCCGACGAACGACCTCGACGTGGACACGCTGCGCGCGCTCGAGGAGGGGCTCGTCTCCTTCGCCGGCTGTGCCGTCGTGATCAGCCACGATCGCTGGTTCCTCGACCGCGTGGCCACGCACATCCTGGCCTTCGAGGGGGACTCCGAGGTGGTGTGGTTCGAGGGCGCCTACGACGAGTACGAGGAGAACCGGCGCAAGCGGCTCGGCGCCGAGGCCGACCAGCCGCACCGGATCAAGTACAAGCCGCTCGTGCGGCCGTAGGCGCCCTCGGCCCGCGTCAGCCGCGCTCGGGCAGCTGCTGCACCGCATCCATCTCCTCGAGCGTTTCGGGGACCCCGGAGTGGTGTACCGAGTCGATGGCACGAGAAAGGTGGCCGACTCCGAGCAACCCACGACGACGGGAGCCATGGGCCAATCAGGCATGTTTGGGCGCGACCGATTCGTGCCGAGCCTTCTCGCGGCGCTGGCGGCCGTGGTGGCCGGGGTTCTCGTGGGCAGCGGGTTCGCCGACCACCCCCGTGCTGCGATCGAGACGGTGGGCGACCTCGTGGCCCCGCCAATCGCTGTCCGCCCCGCGATCGCCGAGCCCTCAGATCCTCCAGCCACGCGGGCGGTGTCCGTCGGCCGCCGTCACGCGTCCCCACGTCCCGCCGAACCGCCGACGGACGGCCGGCCGGCCCGGGTCGCGCAGGCCGGTGGCTTGCAGCGCTCCCATCGCCACTCCCGCCCGGGGTCAACGCACCGCCGCCCCGTCCACCCGCATCCGATGCGCGCTCATGTGCACCACCGGCGCACGCATGGCGCGAGGGGGAACCACGGCCACCACCGACCGCACGGCCACCGCGGGCACGGAGAGGCCCGACCACCGCGCGCTGATCAATCATCTAGGGCGTGAGCGCCCTGCCGACGAACCGCACCTGCGCCGGCAGCATCCGCCGCCAGAAGTCGTCGCCGTGGCACCCGGCCGTGAACTCGCCGGCCGGCCGGTGCGGCAGCACGTGGGCGAACGCCCGGTCGTTCTCGAGGAACGGGTCGGCGGTGCCGCAGCTGATCGACACGGCGGTGCCGGCGAGCCGGCCGGCGCCCGCGAACACGTCGTTGCGGGCGAAGTCGGCGGCGCCGTCGAACGCGTCCGGCACCGCCGATTGCTGCTGGGCGTGCGTCGGCCAGATGGCGGCGCTCGAGACGGCGACGGCGTGGAAACGCGCCGCATGGCGCTCGGCGGCGAGCAGCGCGCCGTAGCCGCCCATCGACCAGCCCATCACTGCGCGGGGGTCGAGCCCGAACCGACGCTGCAGGAGCGGCAGGAAGTCGTCCATCAGCATGCGCATGCGGTCCTCGCCGTCGGCCCGCCGGTGCCAGTAGCTCTCACCCCCGTCGACGGCCGCGACCGCGTAGCGCAGGCCGGCGGCGGCGACCGAAGTCGACCGCGTGGAGCACGTTCATCACCCACTCCGCGTCGCTCCCGCGGCCGGGCAGGCAGACGG
>JBKPMQ010000309.1:0-5337 GCA_046732235.1 Actinomycetota bacterium | reverse complement strand
GGTGGGCATAGACGCCCGCCTCGCCCGGGTCGCACCCGAGGAACGCCGCCAGCTCGGCCATCGCCCGGCGGTAGGTGAGCCCGGTCGCGATGTGCGGCCACTGGGCCGGGTCGGGGCTCTCCGAGAACATGCCGCGGAACTCGTCGAGGGTCGGCTCGAACGCGACGACGCCGTGAGCGTGGTGGTCGGCGGCGGGGATCTCCCACAGCGCGTCGGCGAGCGTCGCGTGCGCGCTCACCCCGCCGCCCTTCCGAGCGCCCCGCCGACGAGCGCGAACGCGGGCAGCGTGACGCTGTCCCAGTACGCGCGCGTGTGGGCGCCGTCGCCGTAGGAGAGCACCTGCGGGCGCCGCGGCAGCTCGCCGACGAACGCGCGCACGTCGTCGTACAGCGGATCGCTGCGCCCGCACCAGATCCCGAGCGGCGTCGTGCGATAGACGCCGTCGTCGGTCACGACGGTTCGGCTGTGCGTGACGTCGGGGCTGAACGCGGCCACCGCCCGCAGCCATCCCGGCCGCACCTCCCCCAGCCGCAGCACGCCGTAGCCGCCCATCGACCAGCCCCAGCCCGCGATCCGGCTCGCGTCGAACCCGCGCGCCGCGAGCCACCGCGGCATCTCCTCGGTCATCATCCGCTGCGGGTCATCGCCGCCGGCCGGGTCCGGCTCCCAGTACAGGATCCCGCCGTCGGCCCCGGCGAGCACGAACGGCGGCGCCCCCCGCTGTACCGCGGCGGTCAGGAACCGGCCGAACCCGAAGCCCTGGTAGTCGTTCGGCTGGCCGCTCACGCCGTGCAGGATGACGCACACCGGGAGGCCGGCGCCGTCCCCGTACCCGTGCGGGACGGCGGTGAAGAGGTCGACGGTCTTCCCGCGCGCCCGCGAGTGCACCTGCTCGAGCCGGATCTGCCCCTCGGGCGCGGACGGGATCTGCGCGTGCGGCCCGAACCATTCGTGATACCGGTCGCGCAGCTCCGCATGCAGCCACCTGCGCCCGGGGACGGCGCCCGATGCGACGGCACGGGCGCCGAGGGCCGCCGCCACGCCCCCGCCGACCAGCGCGCGCCTCGTCATCGTCGCACCCATCCCGCCTCCGGGTCAGTACTTCTCGAAGTGCCCCTGCTGCTCGAACGCCTCGTCGGCCGAAGAGTAGGCCTCCCACTCCGACCGGCGAACCGCCAGGTAGGAGCCGGCGAGGACGTCGCCCATTGCGCCGGTGAGCACCTCGTCGGCGGCGAGTGCGTCGAGCGCCTCGCGCTGGCTCGACGGGAGCGGCCGGATCCCCTTCGCCTCGCGCTCGGCCTGGGACAGCGTGCCCGGGTCGACCTGTACCGGCTCGGGCGGCTCCAGACCGCGCTCCATCCCGTCCAGGCCAGCGGCGATCAGCCCGCCGACGGCGAGGTAGGGGTTGCAGCTCGCGTCCGCCGCCTTCAGCTCGGCGTTCGTCGAGGCCTCCTCGCGGCCGGCGTAGAGCGACGGCACCCGCACCGGCGCCTCGCGGTTGTCGAGACCCCAGCAGGTGAATGCGCCGGCCCAGTAGTGCGGGACGATGCGGTGGTAGGAGTTGAAGCTCGGCGCGGCCAGGCCGCACAGCCCGGGCAGGTGCTCGAGCAGGCCGGCGATGAAGGCGCGCGCATCGGCCGAGAGGGCGCCGGGCCCGTCCGGATCGTGGAACCGGTTGCGGTCGCCCTCCCACAGGGAGAAGTGGATGTGGCAGCCGTTGCCCGCGTTCTGCGGCCACGGCTTCGGAGCGAGCGACGCAACCAGCCCGTGGGCGGTCGCGACGCCGCGGATGGTCTCGCGCGTGAAGATCTGCTGGTCGACGGCAGTGAGGGCCGGCGCGTGCCCGGTCGAGATCTCGTGCTGGCCGTGGCCGAGCTCGGCGTAGTACTGCTCCAGCACGATCGACTGCGCCTCGAGCGCGGTCACGAGGTCGTCGATCACGCCCTGGGCCGCCGTCATCCCGATGGTCGAGAAGCACAGGCTCGAGTCGACCGGCTCGTAGCCGCCGTCGACGGCCCGGGCGAGCGAGAACTCGTTCTCGAACGAGATCTCGATGCGCTGGCCGCGCTCGGCCAGCCGGTCGCACATGCGCTTCAGGAACGAGCGCTGGCACACCGGCGCCGGCGCCCCGTCGAGGCCGATCATGTCGACGAACATCGCCCCCATGTGGGGCGCGTACGGGAGCACCCGGAACGTGGCCGGATCGGGCACGAGCCGCACCTCGCCGACCGGCCCCATGCCCGGCACCGGCTGGAGCTGGTCGAGGCTGTTCATCGCCTGCATGGCGACGGTCAGCCCGATGCCGCTCTCGATCCGGCCGGCCAGCCCGTGGCGGCTCGACGCCTTCCCCCGGATGGTGCCGCCGTTGTCGCAGTAGAGGAAGCGGACGAGGTGCAGGTCGTTGTCGTCGAACGCGCGGACGACGTCGGCGGCCGTGGTCATCGCGCAATCGTATAGAGCGCCCGCACGCCCGGCAGGCGATGCGCGATAGTACGGCCGGATGGGACTTCGGGGCGGCATCGATCTCGGCGGCACGAAGATCCAGGCCATCGTCGTCGCGGACGGCAACGACGTGCTCGGACAGGCGCGGGTGCCGACGCCGAAGGACGGCGGGCCGGACGGCGTGATCGCCGCGATGGCCGGTGCGATCAGGACCGCCGCCCAGGAGGCGAAGGTCGAGACCTCGGCGCTTGCCGGCGTCGGGATCGGCTCGCCCGGCGAGGTCAACCCGACCGCGGGCACCGTCACGAACGCCTACAACGTGGTCCCCGACTGGAACCGGACGATCGAGGTCGGCAACATCCTCGCCAGGGACCTCGGCACCCGGGTCGGGCTCGGGAACGACGTGCGTGTCGCGACGGCAGCCGAGTTCGAGCTCGGCGCCGGGAAGCCGTACCGCTCGCTCCTGGGCGTCTTCTGGGGCACCGGCGTCGGCGGCGGCATCATCCTGAACGGCAAGCCGTGGACGGGCCGCGGCGCGGCGGGGGAGATCGGCCACATGGTCGTCCGCCGCAAGGGCGCCAGGTGCACGTGCGGCCGTGAGGGTTGCATGGAGGCGTACTCGGGCCGGCGGGCGATGGAGCTCGAGGCCCGGCGGCGGATGAAGGACGGCGAGAAGACCCACCTCTTCCGGATCATGGAGCGAAAGGGCCGGACGGCGCTCACGAGCGGCGTGTGGGCCGAGGCGCTCGAGCACCACGACGAGCTTGCCACCGACCTGATCGACCGCGCGATCGCCGCCCTCGGCGCCGGCATCGCGTCCGCCGTGAACCTGCTGGACGTGGAGGCGGTCGTGATCGGCGGCGGCCTCGGCACCCGCCTGGGCAAGCCCTACGTCGCCCGCATCGAGCAGGAGATGGGCCCGCATCTGTTCGTCGACGCCCGCCCGCCGGCCGTGCACGTGGCCGAGCTGGGCGACCTGGGCGGCGCGATCGGCGCCTCGCTGCTCGCGCGTGCATAAAAGGGGTCTGACCCCGTTTATTCAGGCGGGCAGTGCTTCGCCAGGAAGGCGATCACGCGCTCCAGGCGGTCGATGCGGCGGTCGGGCCGGGCCGTCGCCATCATCACGTGGTGCTCGTCCGGGTAGAGCACCATCTCGACGTCGCGGCCGAGCTCGCGCAGGGCGACGAAGAGCTGCCAGTTGTCGTCGAGCGGGCAGACCCGGTCGGCCTCGCCCTGCAGCATCAGCATCGGCGCGGTCATCCGCTCGACGTGGCGGATGGGCGACGACGCTGCCAGCGCCTCCTCGTGCTCGTGGATCGGCCCGTAGCCGATGTCGCGGTCGTACGAGGGGCCGATGGCGGAGACGGCGTGCGCAGCCACCATGCTGGCGACGCCGTTCTCGGAGATGACGCACGCGAAGCGGTCGCTCGTCCCGGCCAGCCAGTTGGCCGCCCAGCCGCCGTAGGAGAGCCCCATGACCGCGATCCGCTTCGGGTCGGCGAGCCGCCGCCGCACCGCCCACTCGACCGTCGTCCTCAGGTCGTCGGCGTCGGGGCCGCCCCACTTGCCCTGGATCGCCTCCACCCAGTCGCGGCCGTAGCCGCACGAGCCGCGGATGTTCGGGGCGAGCACGCGGTAGCCGCGGGAGACGAGCGCCCACGTATCCAGCTCCGGCGTCGGCGCGTGAGCGCCGTAGGGGCCGCCGTGCGGCGTGAGCACGAGGGCGGAGCGCCCGTTCGCGCCCGGCGGCTCGAACAGGAAGGCCGGCACGCCGTCGGCGTCCACCTCGCGCACGGACGGCGCCGGATGGCGCCGCAGCCAGGCGCTTCCATGGCGCGTGAGCCGCCGTGGCCGACCGTCCTCGACCGCGCACACCTCGGGCGGGTAGGCGTCGTCGGTCAGGGACGCCACGACGTTGCCGCTCGCGACGGCCACGGCCGAGAGGCTCGTCTCGCCGGAGGTGAGGGGGGCAGGATCGCCCTCGAGCGGCACCCGCCAGAGCTCGTCGCGGCCGCGGCGGTTGATCGGCACGATCAGCGCCGCGCCGTCCCAGATCGGCGCCGGCATCTCGGGCCCCATCCAGTCGTGGAGGTCGGACCCCCAGGCGATCGTGACCGGCAGGTCGAGCGTGCCGGTCAGACTGCGCGGCTCGCCGCCGTCCCAGACGAAGAGCTCGGCCTCGGCGTGGTCCGGTGCGCCGGCGATGTCCGTGCCGACGAAGGCGAGCGTCCGGCCGTCCGGCGACCAGGCCGGCAGACGCGCGAGGCCCTCCGGGGCGACCAGCTCCTTCGGCCGCGCGCCGGCGGCGGCCCGCACGGCGTAGATGCGCGGCTTGGGGTCGAGGTCGGCGTCCGGCCCCATCCGGGCGGCGAAGGCGATCCGGCGGCCGTCCGGATGCCAGGCCGGCTCGGAGACGTCGAAGTCGCCCTGCGTGACCTGCACCGGCCGTGCGCCCGGGCGGGCGGCGACCACGAAGAGATGAGTGCGGTACTCGCGCTCGCCGTCGTCGCTGCGCCAGTCGACGGTGCGGATGACGCGCGCCTTGCGCCGCTTCGGGTCGCCGGCCCAGAAGCGGGGCTCGCCCGCCTCGGCGGTGAAGGCGATCCGGCGGCCGTCCGGCGACCAGGCGGGCGCGCCGACGGCGCCGTGCGGCGCCCCGCACACGCGCCGGGCCTCGCCGCCGTCGGGGCGGATCAGGTAGAGGGCCGCCTTCGCATCCTCGCCGTCGCGGTCGCTCGTGAACGCGATCAGCTCGCCGTCGGGCGACCAGGCGGGCGCCGAGTCGCTCCAGTCGCCGCTCGTCAGCGGCCGCGGCCGGCCGCCCCGGTACAGGACGAGCCAGAGGTCGTTCCGGTAGCGGTCGCCGGCGACCGTGCGGCGCGTGTAGGCCACGGT
>JBKPMQ010000308.1:0-7083 GCA_046732235.1 Actinomycetota bacterium | reverse complement strand
GGCAGGCCCGCGAGCTGACGGGCGCCGTCGTCGACCTGTGGGCCGAGCTCCTCGAACGGATGCGCGCGCTGCCGGTCGCGCGTCCGGCCGCCGCCGCTGACGTCGCCCGTGAGATGGCGTTGCCCGTCCCCGAGCAGCCGCTCCCGGTCGCCGAGCTGGCCGGGCTCCTCCGCCCGCTCGTGCTCGAGCACTCGACCCTGTGCGGCCATCCCGGGTTCATGGCCTATGTCTCCGGCTCCGGCACCGTGCCTGGCGCGGCGGCCGACCTGCTTGCGTCGGCGCTCAACCCGAACGTCGGCGGATGGACGCTCTCGCCGGCGGCGTCCGAGCTCGAGCTGTACCTGACGCGCTGGCTCGCGGACCGATTCGGCCTGCCCGAGGGCGCCGGCGGGCTGATGACGAGCGGAGGGGCCGCGTCGAACATGACGGCGCTCAAGGCCGCGCGCGACGCCCGCACGGACGAGGACGTCCGCCGCGACGGGCTCGGCGGGCTGCCGCTCGTCCTCTACACCTCCGAGGAGGCCCACGCCACCATCGCCGAGGCGGCCGACATCCTCGGCCTGGGGGAGCGGGCGGCCCGGGCAATCGCCACCGACGAGGACCTGCGCATGCGCGTCGACGCGCTCGAGAAGGCGATCGCCGACGATCTCGCCGCCGGCCGTAAGCCCTTCGCGGTCGCGGCCACCGCCGGCACGACCGCGACGGGCGCCATCGACCCGCTGCCGGAGATCGCCGACCTCTGTGCCCGGCACGGCCTGTGGATGCACGTCGACGCCGCCTACGGCGGGGCCGCCGTCCTCGCACCCGGTCTGCGTCCGCTCCTGACCGGGATCGAGCGGGCCGACTCGATCTCCTTCGACCCGCACAAGTGGCTCTACACGCCCCAATCGAGCGCGTGCCTGCTCGTGCGCGACCCGGCGACGCTCCTGCGCAGCTTCTCGATCGACGCCGCCTACGTGCGCGACGACGCGAACCTCTCCGGCCGCGGCCTGAACATCGGCGAGCTGGGGCCACAGTGGTCGCGCGCGTTCCTGGCCTTGAAGGTGTGGCTGTCCCTGGCCGCGCACGGCACCGAGGCGTATGGCCGCCGGATCGCCCACGACGTCGAGCTTGCGCGGTACCTCGACGAGCGCGTCCGCGCGCATCCCGATCTCGAGCCGATGTGCCCCGTGACGCTCTCGATCGCGTGCTACCGCTACGCGCCCGCCGGCGCCGGCCTCGACGACCGCGCCCTCGACGCCCTCAACGAGCGCCTGATGGTGGCGATCCGCCGCGACGGCCGCGCGTTCCCGTCGAACGCCGAGCTTCGCGGGCGCTACTGTCTGCGAGCCTGCCTCGTCAATCACCGTACCGAGGCGGAGGACATCGACGCGCTGCTCGAGGCGACCATCCGGCTCGGCGAGGAGCTGGTGGGGTCAGGGCTCGAGGTGGCGTAACAGCTCGAGCGCCTGGGCCGCTCCCGCGGCCGAGGCGGGGGAGAGGGGCATGCGCACGTCCGCGGTCGGGATCCGACCGAGGGCATGCAGCGCCGCCTTGATCACGGCCGGGCTGGGCTCGGCGAAGAGCGCCCCGACGAGCGGCAGCAGCGCCTCGGCGATCGGCCGCGCGCCCGCGACGTCGCCGCTCAGGCCGCGGGCGATCATCTCGCAGAACCGCCCGGTGCAGAGGTTCGCCGACGCCGCGATCGCGCCCGCGCCGCCCATCAGCACGAGCGGGAGCAGGAACGCATCGTCGCCGCCCAGGACGGCGAACCGGTCGCCCGCCTCGGCCAGGACTCGCAGCGTGTCGGCGTCGACGCAGCCGACCGCCTGCTTCACCCCGGCGACATTCGGCGTCGCGGCCAGCTCGATCAGCGCCGAGGCGCCCAGGCCGCGGCCGGTGCGGTAGGGGATGTTGTAGACGATGAGCGGCACCGGCGAGCGCTCGGCGACCGCCTGGAAGTGGCCCACGATGGCCGCCTCGGACGGCCGCACGTAGTAGGGGACGACCGCGAGCGAGGCGGCCGCGCCGGGCACGTCGGCGAGCGCCTCGTGGCGGGCGATCGTGGTGCGGGTGTCGTTCGTCCCGGCCCCCACGACGAGCACGGCCCCGCGACCGGCACACGCCTCGGCGCAGGCCGCGACGACGGCCGTACGCTCGGCATCGTCGAGGGAGGTCGGCTCGCCGGTGGTCGCCAGGGCGACGATGCCGGCGGCGCCCGCGTCGAGCGCGCCGGCCGCGAGCTCCCGGACAGCCCCGAGGTCGACCGCCCCGCGCTCGTCGAAGGGCGTCACGAGCGGGACGAGGACGCCGGAGGGGCGGAAGGTCGCGCTCACGGACGAGGAGTCTACGCACCGGCTCGGGTAGACTTCTGGCATGGCCGCGCCGCTCGGCGATCTTCTCACCGCGATGGTGACGCCGTTCCATCCGGACGGCTCCGTCAACTTCGCGTCCGCCCGCCGGCTCGCGCGTCACCTCGTCGACACGGGCTCCGACGGCATCGTCGTGTGCGGCACGACCGGCGAGGGCCCCACGGTGAGCGACCGCGAGAAGATCGACCTGCTCGACGCGCTCGTCGAGGAGATCGGCGCCAGCGCCTGCGTCGTCGCGAACACGGGGACGTATGACACCCACCACTCGACCGCGCTCACCCGGGCCGCCGTCGAGGCGGGCGGCGACGCCTTCCTGGCCGTCACGCCGTACTACAACAAGCCGCCGCGGGCCGGTATCGTCGCCCACTTCGCGGCGATCGCGGACGCGGCCGAGGGCCGCCCCGTCATCATCTACAACATCCCCCAGCGGGTCGTGCTGAACCTCGAGCCCGACGTGCTTGCGGAGCTCGCCGAGATCCCGAACGTCGTCGCCGTGAAGCAGGCGACCGCCGATCTGGATCAGGCCAAGCGGATCGTCGCCGACACCGGCCTCCTGCTCTACGCCGGGAACGACGACCTGCTCTACCCGTTCCTGAAGCTGGGCGGGAGGGGCGGCGTCTGCGTCGCCTCCCATGTCGCCGGCAGGCAGATGCGGCGCATGGTCGACCTCGCGCATCGCGGCGACATGGACGGCGCGAAGGCGCAGGACGCCGCGCTCTACGACCTGTATACGGCGCTCGCCGTCACCACCAACCCGATCCCCGTGAAGGCAGCGCTGAACCTGCTCGGCCACGAGGTCGGCAGTCTGCGGCTGCCGCTCGTGGAGGCGGACGCGGAGCAGACCGCGACCGTCGCCGCCGCGCTCGAGGCGGCCGGGATCCGCTCCGCGGCCAACGTCTAGCTTGTCTACACCGGTGCGCATCATCCCGCTGGGCGGGCTCGGCGAGGTGGGCAAGAACATGACCGTCTTCGAGCGCGACGGCCGCCTGCTCCTGCTCGACGCCGGCCTCTCGTTCCCGCACTCCGAGATGTTCGGGATCGACCTCGTGCTGCCCGACTTCAGCTACGTGGCCGACCGGGCCGACCGGCTGGAGGCGATCATCCTCACCCACGGGCACGAGGATCACATCGGCGCCCTGCCCTACCTGCTGCGCGAGGTGGGGACGACCGCCGAGGTGTGGGCCACGCGGCTCACGCTCGGCATGGTGAAGTCGAAGCTCGACGAGCACGGCCTCCTGACGCACACGGAGCTCATGGAGATCAACCCCGGGAACGGCGCCGTCGAGGTCGGGCCGTTCAGCGCCGAGTTCGTGCGCGTCACCCACTCGGTGCCCGACGCCGTCGCGGTGATCCTGCACACCGACTTCGGCCCGATCATCCACACCGGGGACTTCAAGCTCGACGAGACGCCGGTGGACGGGCGCGTCACCGACCTCGCCCGGCTCACCGCTCTTGGCGACGAGGGCGTGGCGCTCCTGATGGCCGACTCGACCAACGCCGAGCGGCCGGGGCACACGCCGTCGGAGCGCACCGTTGCCGCGTCGCTGCGCGAGATCGTCCGCGACGCCCGCGGGCGCGTCATCGTGACCTCGTTCTCGTCCCACATCCATCGCCTGCAGCAGGTGATCGACGCCGCCCAGGCGTGCGGCCGCACGGTGTGCGTGATCGGGCGCTCGATGATCCGCAACATCAACATCGCCCGCAACCTCGGCTACGCCAACGTCGCCGACGACGGGCTGATCCGGGCCAAGCGGCTCGACGAGTTCATGCCCCACGAGATCGTCATCATCTGCACCGGCAGCCAGGGCGAGCCGGGCTCGGCGCTGACCCGGATCGCGCTCGGCGACCACCCGGCGCTGCAGATCCACCACACCGACACCGTCGTCATGTCGTCGTGGCCCGTGCCCGGCAACGAGGTCAAGGTGAACGAGACCGTGAACCGACTGGCACGGCTGGGCGCGAAGGTGATGACCGAGGCGACCGACTACGTGCACGTGTCCGGGCACGCCTCGGCGGGCGACCTGACCCGGATGATCGAGACGGTGCGCCCGCGCAGCTTCGTGCCGGTGCATGGGGAGTTCCGGATGCTCCAGGCCCACGCGCGCCTGGCCGAGGCGGCCGGCGTGCCGGCACACGCCGTGCGGATCGCCGACAACGGCACGATCCTCGAGCTCGACGGCGACGGCGTCTCCGTCGTGGGCCAGGTCGAAGCGGGCACGATCCTCGTGGACGGTCTCTCGGTCGGAAACGTGCGCGACGTCGTCCTGCGCGATCGCCGCCACCTGGGCTCGGACGGCGTGATGATCGTCGTGGCGACGATCGCGGCCGATTCCGCGGAGGTGCTGGCAGACCCTGAGATCATCGTCCGCGGGTTCGACTCGCCCGACGAGGACGGCGAGGTCCTGATGGAACAGGCACGAGC
Organism: Actinomycetota bacterium; assembly: GCA_046732235.1. Taxonomy (GTDB): domain Bacteria; phylum Actinomycetota; class Thermoleophilia; order Gaiellales; family JAICJC01; genus JAICJC01. Next base: position 2,310 of record JBKPMQ010000308.1, on the reverse strand, counting down.
GGCGGTGGAGCGGGTGCTGGACGAGTGCGTGGCCCAGCGGGCGACCGAGGTGCACGTCGTCCAGCAGCGCCTCCACGACGCGCTGGCCGAGCTCGCATCGCGCGCCACGGGCAAGCGGCCGATGGTGCTGCCCGTCGTCGTCGAGGTGTGACGCCACGCCGGAGACCGCCCGATGCGCTGGGACGGTCCCCGGGTGGCGCCTCCTCCGGCGTTCAGATCACGGCAGGCGCGAGGCCTGGTACAGGGCGACCCCCTGCTGGTCGCGGCCGCCCATGCGGGTGAAGTAGCCGCCGAACCCGACCCGGGCACGGCCGTTGGCGATCGCAAGCAGGCCGTGGTTCGAGTTCGCGCCCGGGTTCCACCCGAGCAGCGTGTTGTCGCGGGTGTCGAACGCGGCCACGTGGTGGCGCGTCACGCATGCCCCCAGGTTGGCCGGCCTGCAGCCGGGCCCGGCGACGTTGAAGTGGCCGCCGACGTAGAGGATCCCTTTTCGCAACGCGCAGCCCGGCGTGTCGCCGTCGTCCTGCCCGGTGAACGAGTTCAGCAGGGCGCCGCTTCTCGGGTTGAACGCGCTCACGTTGTACGAGGTCTTGTCGCCGTTCACCTTCCAGTAGCCGCCGCAGGTGTAGACGCGCTTCGGCGTCGAGATGATGCGGTAGACGCGGCTGGTCTCGACGGTCGTGCACGTCGGGCAGTTCGCCGCCGCGTAGATGTTCGGGTTGAACGGGAGCACCGTGCGGCCGGCGTTGATCGGGACGGCCGCGATCTCGTTGCGGGACTCGCCGTCGACGATGCCGAAGTGGCCGCCGAAGTAGACGCGCCGGCCGGTCGGCCCGAAGGCGATCGTGAAGACGCGCGGCGCGCAGCGCGGCGGGCAGGCGAACCCTGAGACCTGGCCGACGAGCGGCGACCATCTGGTCACCGGCGCGGAGGACGAGCGGCCGACCGAGGCGATGCGGTGCCGGACGACGCCGTGGATGCGGTTGAAGTCGCCGCCGACGAAGAGCTTGCCGTTCGGCCCGACGCGCACCGCGAACACCGCGGCGTTCGCGCCCGGGTTCCACGCCGCGACCTTGCCGGACTTGGTGAGCGCGGCGAGGTGATTGCGGGCGTGGCGGCGGACCGACGTGAACGAACCGCCCAGATAGACGCGCGTGGATGTGACCGCGATGGCACGGACGGCCCCGTTCGCACCGGGGTTCCACGGCAGCAGGGCGCCGGTCTTGGCGTTGAACGCCGCGACGTTGTGGCGGGGCTTGCCGCCCGACGTCGCGCCCGGCGGGCGCACCGAGGTGAACTGGCCACCGATGTACATCGTGTTCCTGTAGAACGTGATGGCCCGTACGGTGCCGTTGGTCTGCCAGGAGGAGCTCGGTGGGAACGGGTTGGCCGCGAGGGCCTGACCGGAGCTTCCTGCGAGCACCAGCCCTGCCGACGCGGCGCCGAGAAACAGTCTTCGTCGCATCCGAACACCGTACCCGGGGCCGCGGACGGCGCAACGATCGCCTGGCGCACTTTGCAGCAGCTTCACGGTTTCCCAACATACCCTAACACCCGCCCGGGAACGTGTCCGGTCGGATCCGCTTGCGGTTCGTGGACGATACGAGGAGGGGACAGGGGCACGGCGGCGAACTCCTTTCCAATGACCAGAGCAACGACGCGAGCACGTGGTCGCGCCGCTGGCTCTCGCTCGAAGACTCGGCGCCCGCGCACCCCCATCCGCCACACGCCCCCTCGGCGGAAACGGGCGCCGAGTCGTTCGGCGCGCCAGCAGCGCACGGACCTCGTGGGCGGGGGCCTGCTCGCGCTGGGCGCCTTCCTGGGATTCGTCGAGTACCTTGGCTGGAACGGAGGCGTGGTCGGCCTCAAGATCGACACCGCGGTCCACCTCGCGATCGGCCGCGCGGCGGCGGTCGTCCCGCCGCTCCTGGTCGCGCTCGGGGCGGGGATCTTCCTGCGCAGCCCGCTCACGCGCCTGCGCCCGCTGCGCACCGGGGCGATCGTGTGCCTGGCGACGCTCGTGCTCGCGCTCTCGACCACCGACACCGGCGCCGTCGAGCATCACGGCGGGCTGGCCGGCGCGTACGCCCGGATCGCCCTGAACGGCCTGGTGGGCCCGATCGGCGTGTCCATCCTGGTCGCGCTCGGCACCCTCGCCGGCGTCGTGCTGGTGACGGGCGCGTCGCTCGGCGTCGCGATGCGCGCGTCCGGCCGCCACGTCGCCCGCGCCGGAAGGGCGGGGATGCGCCTGTCGGAGGAGGTCGGCCGCCGCTACCGCGAGCGCCCGGCCGGCCGGCCGGTGCTGCGATC
>JBKPMQ010000307.1:0-9012 GCA_046732235.1 Actinomycetota bacterium | reverse complement strand
CACGAAGGTGCGCTCGACCTGGACGACGTCCTCACCAGGCGGCTGCGGGTCTCGATCGAGGTGCGTGACCGCGGCCGGGCGGCCGCCGCCGCGATCGCGCCGCTCGTCGCATCGGCGCTGGGCTGGTCGGACGCGCGGGCGGCGGAGGAGGTTGCCCGGTACGTGCGCGAGCGAGACGCCGAGGCGGCGGCCGAGGCGGCCCCCGACGACGTGACCGCCCGCGAGCGCTACCGCGCCGTGCTCGACCCGCCGGAAGGGATCTGACCCCGTTCGGCGGGTCAGAACATCGTCTGGATCTTCGTGAACGAGCCGCCTGCGGAGTTCCCGGCCGGGTCGGTGATCGTGGGCGATGGTGTGTAGGTGACGGTGACGCTCTTCACCGTGCCGAGGGCGGCGCAGCCGGCGCCTGTGCAGGCCCCGGCGATCCGGGCCGTCAGCGAGTCGCCGGCGCTCGAATAGACCAGCTGCGACGACGCCCAGGCGGCGCTCGCGCCGTCCGCGGTCACGAACCCGTCGCTGCCCAGGTCCATCTGGCCGGCGATGAAGCTTTGGATCGTCAGCGTGTCGTTGCCGGGGCCCGCCGGGTCGGAGAGCGTGAGCGTCGTCGTCGCGGGGATCGACCCCGGCGCCAGCGGCTCGCTCCACTCCGCGGTGATCTCGTCGCAGTCCTCCGGCACGCCGGCCGTGTTCACGGTGCCGGCGCAGGCGCCGTTGCTCGTGTTGTGCTGGTGGCGGAAGCCGACCGGGACCGGGCCGGCGCCGTCCGCGGGCGCGGCCGCGGCGAAGGAGGCCGCGTTCCCGCCCATGTCCTGGATCTGGTTCCCGGACTGCAGGGCGACCTGGAACTGGCTCACGCTCGTGTCCGGCTGGTCCGTCCAGCCGCCGATGACGAGGGTCGCGGTGTTCCCGCTCGTGGTGACCGACTGCAGCGATCCGCCGGACGGGACGTTCGAGAGCGCCCAGCCGGTCGTGCACGGCGCAGCACACGTGGCGAGCGGCTCGGTGAAGGTGACCGTGACGTGATCGACGAAGCCGTCCCGGTTGGTGTCCAGCATCGTCATCCCGGTCATGGCGGGCGGGGTGGTGTCCCCCGCGGCCGCCGGGTCGCGCACGCCGGTGTAGGTGACGGCCGAGTTGTTGCCCGACACCGGGTCGAACTGCGTCCCCGAGACCGATGCCGTGTTGATGAGCGTCTGCGGCGACCCCGGCGCCGTCATCGGGATGGTGACCGTCTCGGAGTCCCCCGCCGCCATGGGGCCGAGATCGCAGGTGACCGTCGCGGATCCCGAGCACGATCCGGCCGTCGCGGTGAGGCTCCCCGACAGGCTGGCGTTCGGGGGCAGCGTGTCCGTGACCGTGGCGTCCGGCTCCGGGTTGGGCCCGGCGTTCGTGACCGTGAGCGTGTACGTGAAGCCGGTGCCCTGATCGACCTTGGCCGGAGCGGACATGCTCACGCCGAGGTCGGCGCCGCCGGCGCTCGAGACCGTCGTCGTGGCGGAGGCGGAGTTGTCGCTCGGGTCGGGATCGGTCGTCGTGGACGAGACCGAGGCCGTGTTCGTGATCGTGCCCGCCGCCGTCGCGTTCGTCGTGATCGTGACGGAGGCGCCCCCGGTGCCCACCGCTCCCAGCTGGCACGTCACCGTCCGGCTGGGATCGTCGTACGTGCAGCCGGGGGCGCTCGCGAACGCGAGGCCGGCCGGAAGGACGTCCGTCACGGTCGTGGCGAGCGCCGTGTCGGGGCCGGCGTTTGCCACGCTCGCGGTGAAGGTCACCTGCTCGCCGACGTCCACGCTGCCCGGCGATCCCGAGAGCGACAGCGAGAGGTCGGCCGCGGCGGGCGCCGCGGGGTCGGTGAACTGCGCGAAGTTGAGCCGCTTCATGCCCTGCACGCGGGTGAAGTCGCCGCCGACGTAGAGCTTGTTCGCGCCCTCGCCGTCGAGCGCGAACACGCCCAGGAACCCGGCGGTCACGGCGGGCAGCCAGGTCGTGTCGAGCGCCCCCGTGGAGGCGTTCGCGCGCACCAGCTGGCTGACGGCGGTCTTGCCGTACTTGAAGAAGTGTCCGCCGAAGTACGGGGTGTCGTTGAGCACCGTCGTCGCCTGGACGTTGCCGTCCGTCGTTTGCTCCCAGACCTTGGCGCCCGTGCTCAGGCTCACCGCGAGGGCCTTGCCGCCGCCGCCTCCGCCGCCCGCGTACAGCCGGGTGCTGCCGGGGGCGAGCGCCAGCACCGGATACGTGGGGTGGTAGACGCCGGAGATGGACGCCCCCGTGGCCGGATTTAGGGCGGTCAGGCTCTTCTGGGAGGTGCCGTTGACGCTCGCGAAGTTGCCCCCCATGTAGAGGCGCGACGACGTCAGCACGAGCGCGCGCACGAGGTTGTCGGCGGTCGCCGTGAAGCCCGGCACGAGCGAGCCGTCCGAGGCGTTCAGCTCGGCGATCCGCGACAGCACGTTCGAGCCGATCTTGGTGAAGGCGCCGCCGATGTAGATGCTGCTCGGGCCGACGGCGATCGCCCGGATGACGTTGTTGGGCCATCCCGCGGCGGGCTTCCACGTGATGAGCGCGCCGGTCGCGGTGTTGAAGACCGCGATCTTCTTCTGGGTCTTCCCGTTGACGGTGTTGAAGTTCCCGCCGACGTAGAGGCGCGAGCCGTCCGGCGATGCGGCCAGCGCGAAGACCTCGCCGTCCAGCGTCGGCGCGAAGCCGCTCGGCTGGCCCGTCGTCGCGTCGATGCCCGCGAGGTTGGACGCGGGCGCCGTCGCCGTGCTCGCCGTGTCGTCCAACTCGGTGAAGGTGCCGCCGACGTAGATCGTGCCGCCGACGCGCAGGACGACGTCGACCTTGCCGTTCGTCCCCCAGGTCGGGTCGGGAATCACGGGCAGGGACGCGCCGGCCTGTGAGGCGCTCGCGATGACGAGCGCAAGGCCGAGTGCCGCACCGACGAGCAGCCGACGGGGGTCCATGCGCGGGCGAGTTTACACGTTACGCGCGAGACGTGCCCCGTGGCGACGGTGTCGCCGGGCGTCACGAACCCGTTGCGACATCGTGACCGAGGGCCGGTCCGGCTCCCCGTAGCCTGGTTCGCAGGGGAACTCGACCAGGAGGCGATCATGCAGATGACGTGGGAACGGCGGGCGACGAGGCTCGCAGCGGTGGTGGTGACGGCGGCGGCGATCGGCGCGGCGGGTGCCGCGGAGGCCCAGGCGTCGGCACACGCCGCCGCGAGCGTTCCGCGCTGCCGGCTGAGCCAGCTCTCGCTGGCGCAGCCGAAGTCGACCGGGGCGGCGGGCAGCGTGCGATTGCGCTTCGTGTTCACGAACGTGAGCGCGACGACCTGCAAGCTCTTCGGTTTCGCCGGCATGCAGCTTCTGAACGCGCGCAAGGCGCCGCTTCCGACGTACATCCGCCGCGGCACGAGCAGCATCGTCCCGCCGGAGCCCGAGACCGACGTCGTGATGACGCACAGCCAGCACGCGTCGTTCTACGCGGGCTACTCCGACGTGCCCACCGGTGCGCAGGCGTGCCGGGTCTCGACCTGGGTCGAGGTGACGCCGCCGAACGACACGAAGCACTTCACGCTGAGGCTCGCGATCGCGCCGTGCGGGGGCATCCTCACGCTCTCGCCCGTCGTGCACGGGCGGTTGCCGCTCTAGATGGTGACCGGCAAGTCACGCGCGCCTGGACGCACCACGGTGGTGTACTGGGTGTGAGGCGTGTGGCGCCGGACATCACGGGACTTACCGATCGACCATCGTGGGCGGCCTGCCTCGCCCGGTCAGGCTCGTGCGCCCGGCCCGTAGGCCAGGCGCAGGAGCCGGCCGGCGGCGAACCGCCCCGGCCGCAGCTCGGAGACGTCGACCGGCGGCGTTCGCCCCGTGACCTCGGCGGCGACCACCTCGCCCACCGCGGGCGAGAGCTTGAACCCGTGTCCGCTCCAGCCGACCGCCAGGTAGAGCCCGTCCACGCCGGGGCAGGGCCCCATGATCGGGTTCCAGTCGGGCGTGACGTCGTACGGGCCCGCCCACGCCCGCTCGACCTTGAAGTCGCCAAGGCGCGGGTAGCGCCCGGCGACCGCCTTGCGCACGACGTCGCCGTAGCCGGCCGAGGCGTTGTGATCGCAGTCGTCGGCACGGTCGAGCGGATCCTCGCCGGCGTAGGCGACGGCGCAGAACCGGCGGCCGCGGTCGGGGCGCACAACGACGTTCGAGACGCCGTCCGAGCATACGGCCGACGGCAGGGGCGCGCCCGGATCGCGTCGGGCGATGACCACCTGGAGCCGCCGCAGCTCGATCGGCTGCTCGGCGCCCAGCGGGCGCAGCAGGTCGTTGGTCCACGCCCCGGTCGCGAGCACGACCTTGCCGGCGGGGGTGAAGCCGCGGTCGGTCTCGACGCCGGCCACGCGCCCGTTCTCGACCCGAAGCGCCTGGACGGCGCAGCCCAGTTCGTGGCGCAGGCCCCGCGACGACGCGGCCGCGAACCAGCCCAGGCACATCTTCTGCGCGTCTGCGAAGCCGCCGTCGGGCTCGTAGGCCGCTCCGGCGACGCCATCGATCGAGAGCTCGGGCTCGACCGCCCCGATCTCCTCCGGCTCGAGGAAATGCGTGTCGAGCCCGATCCGCTGCAGCCGGGCGACGTTGTCGCGGCAGGCCGTCTCGAGCCGCTCCGGCACGGTCAGCAGGTAGCCGCAGCGCACGTACCCGGCGTCGGCGACGCCGACCTCGTTCTCCCAGTCGGCGATCGTCTGGCTGCCCGCCATCGCGAGGCGCGCCGTGACGGCGTTCGAATAGTGGCGGCGCACCATCGAGAACGAGCGGCCGGAGTCGCCCGAGCCCGGCCAGGAGCGGTCGAAGACGGCCACACCGCGGTGGCCGTCGCGGGTGAGCGCATGCGCCGTCGCGAGGCCGGTGATCCCGGCGCCGACGATGGCAATCTCGGGCGACTCGAGCACGGCGGCAACCGTATCAATCGGGGTCTGACCCCGAACGGCGGGCGTGACAGTTCCGTTGCAGGTCCGTTCGGGGTCAGACCCCGATTTGCCGGACCAATGACGCGCATTTGATTTTTGGTCTGATATTCGGTACGTTGCGCCGAGATCGGGCCATGTACGACTACGGCTTCTTCTCCTACGAGTCCAAGGACGAGTTCCTCGACCGGTCGCGGGAGTTCTGGAATCCCGACAAGACCGACTTCTGGCAGGACGCCGGGGTCGACCTCGTCATCGATCGGCGCGAGGGCTACTTCTTCTGGGACATGGCCGGCCGGCGGCTGGTCGACCTGCACCTGAACGGCGGCACGTACAACCTCGGCCACCGCAACCCCGAGCTGATCGCGACGCTCGAGCAGGCGATGCAGCGGTTCGACATCGGGAACCATCACTTCCCGGCGCTCGCCCGCACCGCGCTCGCGGAGGCGCTCGTGAAGACCTGCGCCCCGAACATGCGCCGCGTGGTCTACGGCGCCGGCGGGGGCGAGGCGACCGACATCGCCATCAAGACCGCCCGCCATACGCGCCAGCGGCGCAAGATCGTCTCGATCCTGAAGGGCTACCACGGGCACACCGGCCTCGCCGTCTCGGCCGGCGACGACCGCTTCTCGAAGCTCTTCCTGGCCGACCGCCCCGACGAGTTCGTGCAGGTGCCGTTCAACGACCTCGACGCGATGGAGGCGGCGCTGCGCGCGGGCGACGTCGCGGCCGTCCTGCTCGAGACCATCCCCGCGACCTACGGCTTTCCGCTGCCGCAGCCGGGCTACCTCCAGGGCGTGAAGCGGCTCTGCGAGCGGTTCGGCGCCCTCTACATCGCCGACGAGGTGCAGACGGGGCTCATGCGCACCGGCGAGATGTGGGGCATCTCGAAGGCGGGCGTCGAGCCGGACATCATGGTGATCGGCAAGGGCATCACCGGCGGCATGTACCCGATCTCGTGCGTCGTCCTCTCGGAGGAGTGCTCCGCCTGGCTGAAGGAGGACGGGTTCGGCCACATCTCGACCGGCGGCGGGGCCGAGCTCGGCTGCGTCGTCGCGCTCAAGGTGCTCGAGATCTGCGGCCGGCCCGAGGTGCGCTCGATGGTGCACTACATCTCCGACCGCTTCGGCCGCGGCCTCCGCGCGATCCAGGAGCTCTACCCCGACTGGTTCGTCGGCATCCGCCAGGACGGCGTCGTCATGGGCCTCGAGTTCGACCATCCCCAGGGCGCGAAGATCGTGATGAAGCACCTGTACGAGAACGGCGTCTGGGCGATCTTCTCGACGCTCGACCCGCGCGTGCTCCAGTTCAAGCCGGGCATCCTGCTCGGCCCGGAGCTCGTCGACGAGGTGCTCGACCGCACCGAGGTGTCGGTCGGCCAGGCGCTTGCCGAGATGCGCGGCGAGCGGGCCGCGGTGGGGGCACGATGAGCGCGGTCGCCGCCGAGCCGGCCGGCGTCCCCCGGGCGCGGATGATGCTCCAGCGGGCCCACTGGGCCGCCACCGCCTTCGCCGCCTACGACCACGAGCGCACCCGCCGGATCTTCGAGGCGGTCGCCGAGGAGGCATACCGAAACGCGCAAAGGTATGCCGAGTGGGCCGTGAAGGAGACAGGCATGGGCGTCGTCGAGCACAAGCGGCGCAAGAACGAGGCCTGCTCGCGCGGCCTGCTCGAGTGGTACGGCGGCCAGGACTACGTCAGCGCGCGGATCGACCCCGAGGCCAAGATCATCGAGCTGCCCCGGCCGGCCGGCGTGGTGCTCGCGCTGACGCCGTCGACGAACCCGATCGCGACCGTGTACTTCAAGGTGCTGCTGGCGTTGATGACGCGCAACGCCGTCGTCGTCAGCCCGCACCCGATCGCGCGCGAGTCGTCGGCCGACGCCGCCCACCGTCTGGCCGCCGCGGCAGTCGAGGCGGGTGCGCCGGACGGCTGCGTCCAGGCGGTCGAGGAGCCGACCATCCCGCTGATCGAGGCGCTCATGAGCGACCCGACCACCGACGCGATCCTGGCGACGGGCGGCGTCGCGGTGGTGCGGGCGGCGTACCGCTCCGGTAACCCGGCGATCGGCGTCGGTCCGGGCAACGTGCCCGCGCTCGTCGACCACACCGCCGACCTGGCAGCGGCCGCCGGGCACCTGATGGACTCGAAGGCCTTCGACAACTCGATCCTGTGCACGAACGAGTCGTGCGCGATCGTCGAGGAGCGCTGCGCGGCGGAGTTCGAGCGCGAGCTGGCCCGCCACGGCGGCCACGTGCTCTCGCCCGAAGAGGCGGCGGCGGTGCGCGAGAAGCTCTACCCCGAGGGCCGGATCCGGGTCGACCTGGCGGGACGGGACGCGGCCCGCCTCGCGGAGGAGTCGGGGATCCGCGTTCCGGCGAGGACACAGGTGCTGGTGGCGCCGTTCCCGCTGGTCGTCCCCGAGGAGCCGCTCGCGCGCGAGAAGCCCTTCCCGCTGCTCGGCCTCGTCCGCGTGCCGGACGCGCGCCGCGGCATCGACGCCGCCTGCGCCATGCTGCGCATCGGCGGCGGCGGCCACTCGGCCGTGATCCACTCGCGCGACCCGCGCACGATCATGGCTTACGGCGCCGCCGTGCAGGTGCTGCGGGTGGCCGTGAACGTCGGCGGCAGCACGGGCTCCGCCGGCCTGGACACGAACCTCGCACCGACGATGACGATCGGCACCGGGTTCTTCGGCCGCTCCTCGCTCGGCGAGAACCTCGAGCCGCGCCACCTGATCAACATGACCCGGGTCGCCTACTCGTCCGACCCGTCCGAGGTCTTCGGCGACTTCGCCGGCCTCGAGCCCTGGAGCGCCGCGCCCGAGCCGGCGCCGGTGCAGGCGCCGCAGCGGACCGCGAGCGTCGACGAGGCTCGCGACGAGATCCGCCGGATCGTGCTCGAGGAGCTGCGGGAGCTGGTCCGACGCTGATGGCCGAGCTGCGGTCATTCATCTTTCTCGACCAGCTGCAGCCGCAGACCATGTGCTACCTGGGCACCTGGATCCGCGGCCGCCTGCCGCGCACGAACATGGCCGCGCAGATCATCGAGATCGCGCCCGGCCTGGACATCGAGCCGCTGACCGACGTCGCCCTCAAGTCGACCGAGGTGCAGGCGGGCATCCTGGTCGTCGAGCGCCAGTTCGGCTACCTGGAGATCCACTCCCGCTCGACGGCCGAGGTGCACGCCGCCAGCAGCGCGGTGCTGCAGGCGCTCGGCGCGACCGCGGCGGATGCGACGAAGCCGCAGATCCTGGCGTCGGAGCTGATCACCCGGCTCGACCACCAGCACGCCTTCCTCATCAACCGCAACAAGCTCGGCTCGATGGCGCTGCCGGGCGAATCGCTCTTCGTGCTCGAGATGCAGCCGGCCTCCTACGCGATCCTGGCCACGAACGAGGCCGAGAAGGCGGCGCGCGTGAAGGTGGTCGACTACCGCATGATCGGCGCCACCGGGCGGGTCTACCTGGCCGGCATGGAGGCCGACGTGCGCACCGCCGGCGACGCCGCCGTGGCGGCGCTGGGAGGTGCGGTGTGAGCAGGCCCGACGACGCCGATCTCCTGCGCAGCGTCACCCGCGAAGTGCTCGCCGACCTCCTGCCAGAGCTGCTCTCGGAGGCGCTGTCGTCGAACGGGAACGGGCATGTGGGCCGGAATGGGGACAGTCCCCATCCGGCGACTCCCCACGGCGTTCCGTCCGCCGAGCCGCCGGCCACGGTCCCGCAGGTGCCGGCGCCGCCCGTGGCCGCCGTGCACCGTCCGTCGGGATGGCGGCCGCCGGCCGAATCGGACACGACCCCCGCAATTGGCGCTCCCCAGGCGCGTCAATTGGCGCCGGCCGCGGTTGCCCCGTCCGGCGCCAATGTCGAAGTCGTCGACCTCCGCAGCGACGCCGACCTGGATGCGTTCGTGCGCTCGCTCGTGCACCGGTTCGAGAACCCCCGCGACCGCATGGCCATCCGGTCGGGCAAGCTGCGCTTCCGGCTCGGCGCCACCGCTGCGCCCGCCACCGGGGCGGCGGCGGCGCCGGCGATCCGGATCGAGCGCGGG
>JBKPMQ010000306.1:0-6517 GCA_046732235.1 Actinomycetota bacterium | reverse complement strand
GCCTCCGCCCTCGCGGCCGGTCGTGGTGGGCGCGGCTGCAACGGGGAGTGGCCGGCGACGTGCGCGCCGGGCTGCTCGGCCCGCGCGCCCTGCCGATCGTCGTGGCCACATCGGCGGTCGTCGTCCTCGGCCACGCGGCCGTGTTCCTGATCGCGGCGCGCGCCGCGGGCGCCACGGCGTCGCCCACGGAGATGCTGCCGCTGGCGATGCTCGCGATGCTGGGCATGGTGGTGCCCGGCATCGCCGGCTGGGGCCCGCGCGAGGGGGTCGCGGCGTGGGTGTTCGCCGCGGCCGGGCTGGGCGCGGCCACGGGCGTCGCGACGGCGGTCGTCTACGGTGTCATGGCGCTCGTCGCCAGCCTGCCGGGCGCGCTCGTGATCGCCGGCGAGGGACTCGCGTCCGCACTGCAAACGGACGGAGTCACCGATGCCTGAGCGCCCGTACACCCTGCTCTCCTGCAGCATGTCGATCGACGGCTACATCGCCGGTGCCGGGTCGCGCCTCCTGCTCTCGAACGGCGACGACTTCGACCGCGTCGACGCCGTCCGCGCGTCCTGCGACGCCATCCTCGTCGGAGCCGCGACCGTGCGGATCGACAACCCGCGCCTGCTGGTGCGGTCGGAGCTCTACCGCGAGGAGCGGGCGGCGCGCGGCCTGCCGCCGTCGCCGACGAAGGTGACCGTGACCCGGCAGGCCCGGCTCGACGCCCATGCCGACTTCTTCACCGCGGGCGAAGCCGAGAAGCTCGTGTACTGCGCCAGCCCGCGGGTCGGTGACGCCCGCGCCCGGCTCGGGGAGGTCGCGACCGTCGTCGACGGCGGGACCACCGTGAAGATGCGTCGGCTGAGCGCCGATCTGGCCGCGCGCGGCGTGGAGCGGCTGATGGTCGAAGGCGGCGGGAACATCCACACGCAGTTCCTGACCGAGGACATCGTCGACGAGCTGCAGCTCGTCGTCGCGCCCGTGTTCGTCGGCGACTCGGACGCCCCCCGGTTCGTCCGGGACGGCACCTTCCCCTGGAACCCGGCCCGGCGCGCGAAGCTCGCCGAGGTGCGCCAGATCGGCGACGTGGTGCTGGTGCGCTATGCGCTCTCGCCCCGGTTCGGGGACGGGTGAGCGGGGAGGGCGGCACGGCCGCGACGTAGACTCGGCGGCGATGGCCGGCCCGAGCACGCCCCTACGGGCGCTGATCCTGGACATGGAGGGCGTCCTGCACATCGACTGGGTCGCGCTCCCCGGCGCCCCCGAGGCGTTCGCGCGGTTCCGGGCCGCCGGGCTCGAGGTCGCGGTGCTGACGAACACGACCGGCCGCACCAGGGCCGCGATCGCCGAGCGGCTCGGCGGCCTTGGAATGCCCGTGCCGCCCGAGCGGATCGTGACCTCTGCCTGGGCGGCGGCGGAGCACCTGCGGGGACAGCGGCACCGGCCGCGCGTCTACGCCCTCGCCGAGCCGGCCGTGCTGGAGGAGTTCGACGGGCTGGACATCGTGCGCAGTCCGGCGGAGGCGGAGACGATCGTGCTGGGCGGGCCGGACGAGCGGTGGACGTATGCCGCGCTGAACGACGTGTTCCGCGCCCTCCGCGACGGTGCGTCGCTCCTGGCGATGCAGCGCAACCGGTGGTGGACGACGGGTGCCGGGCCGGCGCTGGACGCGGGCATGTTCGTGGCCGGTCTCGAGTATGCGGCCGGCGTCGAGGCGACGGTCGTCGGGAAGCCTTCGCCCGAGATCTTCGCCGCGGCGTGCGCGCGCGTCGGCGCCGATCCCTCGGAAGCGATGATGGTCGGCGACGACCTCGAATCGGATCTCCGGCCGGCTGCGCGGCTGGGGATGGCGACCTGCCTGGTGCGCACGGGGAAGGGTGAGACCTTCTCGCCCGATGCCGGTGAGGTCGACCTGCACGTCGACGACCTGGCGGCGGTCGCGGACGAGCTCGGGCTGTCGCCGCCCTGAGGGCCGGCCGCGGACGGCCTCCCGTGGAGAACGCCCGTGGGCGAGTTTGACGGCGCCCGCGCCCGGGGAACGACGGTCCACGTGGCCGTCGCGCGCCGGCCGGCCGAGATGGGGGAACGAACGGGAGGATCGAAAGTGAGCGGCGAGGAGTATTCAGAGTGGCACACGGGCGTCGAATTCGACCGTGAATCGCGCACATGGCGCGGGTACATCGAGGACAACGACTACACCCAGAAGCACGTGACGGAGGCGACGTTCGCCGACAAGGAGGACGCCGCCGTGGCGGCGAGCGACATGCTCACGCGGGCCCGCGGAGGGGTGCGCCCGGCGTAGGCGCGTCCCGGCCCGCGCCCCCGGGCCGATGGAGCCCGGGAGCGCCGGCCTGAACGGGGTGGCTCAGCCGACCCGGATGAGCTTCTTGTTCACGAACTCGTCGGCGCCGTACTTCCCGAGCTCGCGGCCCGAGCCGGACCGCTTGACGCCGCCGAACGGCAGCTCCGCGCCGTCGGCACCGACGATGTTCACATAGACCATGCCGGCGTCGATCTTGTTGGCGACCCGGTCGGCCTGCTCCTTGTCCGTCGTGAACAGGTAGGAGCCGAGCCCGAACGGCGTGTCGTTCGCGACCTTCACGGCCTCGTCTTCCGACCCGACCTTGTAGACGGTCGCGACCGGGCCGAAGAACTCCTCATAGCGCGCCTTGGCGCCCTCCGGGATGTCGGCGAGGATCGTCGGCGAGAAGAAGTTGTCCTTGCGCTCGCCGTTCAGCACGACCTTGGCGCCGTCCTTGATCGCGCGGTCGAGCTGATCCTGGAGCCGTTCGGCCGCCGTCTTCGACGAGAGCGGGCCCATGGCCGCGTCCGCGGTCGGATCGCCCGGCTTCCACTCGCCCATCGCCGCGGCGAACTTCTCCATGAAGGGGTCGTAGAGATCCTCGTGGACGATGAAGCGCTTGGCCGCGTTGCACGACTGGCCGGTGTTGTCGAGGCGAGCCGAGACGGCCGCCTCCACCGCGGAGTCCAGGTCGTTGGTGCTGAGCAGGATGAACGGGTCGGAGCCGCCCAGCTCGAGCACGACCTTCTTCAGATTGCGGCCCGCCACCTCGGCGACCGCGGCACCCGCGCGCTCCGAGCCCGTCACCGAGACGCCCTGCACGCGCGGATCGGCGATCACCTTGGCGGCCTGGTCGTTGGTGGCGTAGATGTTCGTGTAGGCGCCCTCCGGGAAGCCGGCGTCGTTGTAGATCCTCTGCAGCGCGTCCGCCGTCTCCGGGCACTGCGGCGCGTGCTTCAGAAGGACGGTGTTCCCGATGACGAGGTTCGGGCCGGCGAACCGGGCCACCTGGTAGGTGGGGAAGTTCCACGGCATGATGCCGAGCAGCACGCCGTACGGGCTGCGGCGGATGACGGCCGTGCCCTCGCCGGCGAGCAGCTCGATCGGCTCGTCCTTCATCAGCTCCACGCCGTTGTCGGCGTAGTAGCCATAGATGTCGACGCAGAAGTCGACCTCGCCCAGGGCCTGCTCCATCGGCTTGCCCATCTCGCGGACCGTGATCGCGGCCAGCTCCTCGCGCCGCTCGGAATGCAGCTCGGCGACCCTGCGCACGAGCTTCGTGCGCTCCTCGACCGTGGTCGTCCGAGCCCACTCCTGGTACGTCTTGTAGGCGCGCGCGATGGCCGCGTCGAGCTCGTCGTCCGTGATGGTCGGGTAGGTCTTGAGCGTCTCACCTGTTGCCGGATTGATGACTGCGTAGTCGCTCATCGTGCTCCTTCGTCAGTGTCGGCCGACCGAAATAGGACCCTGGATCCTACCCACTCCAATGCCGCGGTACGCGACTACAGTGCCCGCCTGGTACATTTGTACCACCGGTGTGGAACGGCACATATGACGTGATCGTGGTCGGCGGCGGCTTCGCCGGCGTGACGGCGGCCCGGGAGGCGGCCCGGGACGGGCGCTCGACGCTGCTGCTGGAGGCGCGTGACCGCCTTGGCGGCCGCACGTGGACGGCGCCGTGGCGTGGGCACGACATCGAGTACGGCGGCGGCTGGGTACATTGGCACCAGCCCTTCACCTTCTCGGAGATCACGCGTGCCGGCCTCACCGTCGAGCTCTCCGGCGAGCCGGACGCGACCGCCTGGTACGTGGATGGTGAGCGCCGCACCGGCACCATCGCCGAGCGCGACGCGATCGCGAACGCCGGCTGGGTGCGGTTCGTGGAAGGCGTCGAGGAGTCGCTCCCGAACCCGCACGACCCGATGCTCGCGATCGACCGCCTGGCGGCGATCGACGCGCTCACGATCGCCGAGCGGATAGAGCAGCTCGGCCTCGACCGCGAGCAGCACGAGGTGCTCTGGGCCGAGCTCGAGTCGCTCGCCCACGGCCCGCTGGAGGACGCTGGCGCCGTCAGCGTCCTGCGCTGGCACGCGCTCTCCGGCTACAGCCTCGCCCTCACCCAGTACACGGGCGGCCGGGTGACGCTTGCGACCGGCACCCGCGGCCTGCTGCAGGCGATCGCCTCGCAGGCGTCGTTCGAGACGCGGCTCGAGATGCCCGTGGCCGCCGTGCGCCGGAGGGACGACGGGGTGGAGATCGAGACCCGAACGGGCGACGTGCTGGCGGCGCGGCGGGCCGTCGTCGCGGTCCCGCTGAACACGCTCGCCGCGATCGAGTTCGACCCGCCGCTCTCCGACGGCAAGCGCGAGGGAATCGCGGTCGGCCAGGCGTCGCGCGGGATCAAGATCTTCATCCACGCCGAGGGCGACCGATCGGCCCAGAACGCGATCCGGCCGGGGCATCCGTTCGGCTACCTCGACACCGAGTTCCAGCGCGAGGACGGGAGCCAGGTCATGATCGGGTTCGGGTACGACGCGGGGATCTGCGACGCAACGGATCTGGACGGCGTTCAGGCATCCCTTGACGAGATCATGCCCGGCTACCGCGCGATCGCGGCCACGGCGCACGACTGGCTCGCCGACGAGTTCTCGAACGGCACGTGGGCGATCCACCGGCCCGGCTGGTACACGCGCCACTACGCCGAGATGCGGCGGCCGGAGGGGCCGGTGCTGCTGGCCGGCTCCGACCTGGCGGCCGGATGGTCGGGGTTCATCGACGGCGCGATCGAGACCGGCATACGCGCCGGCATGTGGTTGCGCGATTCCCCGCCGTGAGCGACCGGCGCCGCCGGATCGCCGAGGCGGCGCTGCGCGTCATCGCCCGCGACGGGGTGAGGGCGGCCACCCACCGCGCCGTGGCCGCGGAGGCGGACGTTCCGCTCGCGTCGACGACGTACCACTTCTCGTCGAGGTCCGAGATCGTGACCGAGGCGCTCGAGCTCGCGATCGACCGCTCGATCGCCGCCGTCGCCCGCCACACCGCGCCCCCGTACCCGACGACGCCGGACGCGCTGGTCGACCGGCTGGTCGACCTTGTGGAGGCCCTCTGCGGCGGCGACCAGGCGCCGCTCGCGGCCCAGTACGAGCTCCTGATCGAGGCGGGCCGTTCCCGGGAGCTGCAGCGGGCGGCCGAGCGCTGGAACGGCGCCTACCTCGGCGGCCTGGGCGCCGTCGTGACCGCGGCCGGGATCCGCGAGCCCGGCGAGGCGACGGCGATCGTGAGCGATCTGATCGAGGGGGCGCTGCTCGACCTGGTGTCGGCCCCGCGGCAGGGCTTCGTCGAGGGGACGCTGCGGCCGCGGATCGCGCGCGTCGTCGCCGGCCTCGCCGCCACATGAATAAAAGGGGTCTGACCCCGTTTATTCAGCGGGCGGGGATAATCGCCGCGTGAGCGTTCGAGTCGCGATCACGGCCGCCGCGGGCGGGTTCGGCCTGGTGGTCGCCCGGGCCTTCGCCGCCCAGGGAGCCGAGGTCCACGTCTGCGACGTCGACGCGGCGGCGGTGCGTGCGGCCGCCGCCGAGGGGCTGGACGCCGCCGTCGTGGACGTCGCCGACGGCGCGGCGCTCGACCGCTGGATCGACGCCGTGCTCGCCGCAGGGGGCGGGCTCGACGTGCTCGTGAACAACGCCGGGATCGCAGGCCCGACGGCGCTCATCGAGGACATCGAGCCGCAGGACTGGGAGCGCTCGCTCGCCGTGACCCTGACGAGCCACTACCGCACGTGCGCTCGGGTCGTGCCCGCGATGAAGGCAGCCGGGAGCGGGTCGATCATCAACATCTCCTCCACCGCCGGCCAGCACGGGATCGGGCTGCGCGCGCCCTACGTCGCCGCCAAATGGGCGGTGATCGGCCTGACGAAGACGCTCGCGATCGAGCTCGGGCCCTACGGCGTGCGGGCGAACGCGATCTGCCCCGGCTCGGTCGACGGCGACCGCATGCGCGGCGTCATCGCCCGTGAGGCGGACGCCCGCGGCACGGCCGCGGCCGAGGTCGAGCGCGAGTATCTCGAGGGCCAGTCGATCGCGCGCTTCGTCCAGCCGGCCGAGATCGCCGACCTGTGCCTGTTCCTCGCCTCGGATGCGGCGCGCATGATCAGCGGCCAGGCCATCGCCGTCGACGGCCACACCGAGACGTTCCACATCGGCGAGATCAAGTAGCATCTGCGGCTCGTGT
>JBKPMQ010000305.1:0-4240 GCA_046732235.1 Actinomycetota bacterium | reverse complement strand
AGGCCGAACGCCGTCGGCCCCGACCCGGAGACGATCGCCGCCAGGGCCCCCGCGCGCCGCAACGCGGACAGCGCCTCCCCCACTTCCGGCCGCAGCCGCAGCACGGCCGGCTCGAGGTCGTTCCCCATCAGATGCGCGACGTCATCGACCCCGCGCACGGTGTGCATGGCGCGCACCAGGTCGCCCTCGACGGCCCGGAAGATCGGGTTCGGCTCGGCGGCCGCGAACACCTCGCCGGCCGACAGGCCGCGCCGGGAGGGGACGAGCACGAACGCGTGGCCGCGGGGGAAGTCGGGCAGCGGCTGGATGCGGTCGCCCCGGCCCGTGCCGAAGCCCGTCTCGGCGCCGGTGAGGAAGAAGGGGACGTCGGCGCCGAGCGACCGGGCGATCGCGTGCAGCTCGTTCGGGTCGCGGTCGCCCCGCAGCGCCCGTAGAACGGCGGCGGCATCCGACGAGCCGCCGCCGAGGCCGGCGGCGACCGGGATCCGCTTGGTCAGGCGCACGCGCCGAGTCTCGCCGAGCGCGGCCAGCGCGCCGGTCACGAGGGTGTCGTCCGGGAACCCCTCGACCCTCGTCTCGTGCGCGTCGGAGAGCTCCAGCTCGTCGTAGCGGTCGATCGCCTGGAAGAGCGTCGTCAGCCGGTGGTAGCCGTCCTGGCGCACCGGCCCCACCCGCAGGCACAGGTTCACCTTGGCGGGCGCGCGCAGGATCACCCCCGCAGCTCCTCGGCCAGCCGCGCGAACCGCTCCGGGGGCAGCTGCTCGGCCCGGAGGTCGGCCACCTCCGCCGGCGGCGCCGGGAGGCCCGCCAGCCGCAGGGAATTCGCAAGCGTCTTGCGCCGGTGGGAGAACGCCCCGTGCACCACGGTGCCGACCCAGGCCCAGCCGGGGCCGAAGGTGAATCCGTCCCGCCGGCGGAACGCCACCAGCGTCGAGTCGACGTTCGGCTGGGGCACGAACACGCTGCGCGAGACGGTGCGGGCGCCGGTGCGCTCGCACGCGAGCTGGACGAGCACCGAGACGGCGCCGTAGGCCTTCGTCCCGGGCACGGCGAAGAGGCGCTCGCCGATCTCCCGCTGCACCATCACGCAGAAGCGCTCGACGGCGGGCAGCGACCGGATCACCACCGGCGTCGCCACGCCGTAGGGCAGGTTCGCGACCATCGCGCCCGGCGGCGGGTCGAGCGCGGCGACGTCGACGTCGAGGGCGTCGGCGAATCGCAGCCGCACATTCCCGACGCCGCGCAGGGTCTCCTCGAGCGCGGGTGCGAGCCGCCGGTCGATCTCGATCGCGTGCACCAGCGCCACGCGGCGTGCAAGCCAGGCGGTGAGCACCCCGAGGCCTGCCCCGACCTCGACGACGACCTCGTCGGCCGCCAGCGGCATCAACCGATCCGCCACGGCCAGGACGTTGTCGTCGATCAGGAAATTCTGCCCGAGGTCGCGGTCGGGCGAGATGCCGAACTCGGCCAGGCGCCGGAGCGAGACCTGGCGGGTCACAGCCCGAAGAGCCGGTCGGCGTTGCGGTCGATCTGCTCCCCGAGCGCCGCCTCGGAGACTCCGCGCTCGTGCGCCAGGACGCCCAGGGTGATGGCCGCGTAGGCGGGCTGGTTGGGCCGGCCGCGATGCGGCGGCGGGGCCAGGTAGGGGCAGTCGGTCTCGGCCAGGATGCGGTCGCCGGGCACACGGGCCGCCGCGGCACGCAGATCGGCCGCGCGGGGGAAGGCGACGTTGCCGGCGAAGGAACAGTGGTAGCCGCGCTCGATCGCCTCGTCGAGCCGGTCGACCGAGCTGAAGCAGTGCAGCACAATGGGCACCTCGGCCGCCTCGAGCATCCGGAAGGTGTCGTCGTCGGCCGCACGGGTGTGGACGACGAGCGGCAGGCCGGTCTCGTTTGCGAGCGCGATCTGGGCCTCGAAGACGCGCAGCTGGTCGGCCCTCGGGGCGTAGTCGCGGTAGAAGTCGAGGCCGCACTCCCCCACCGCGACGGCGCGGGGATGCGCCAGCAGCGGCCGCAGCGCCTCGACGTCGCGGGACTCGGCGGCCTCGTGCGGGTGGATGCCGACGATCGCCCACACCGTGTCGAAGCGGTCCGCGAGGTCGAGCGCCTGCTCCCGGCCGACGGTGAGGATCCGCCCCACGCCGGCCGCCGCGGCGGCACGTACGAGGTCCTCGGCCGCCCCCTCGCAGAGGTCGAGGTGCGCGTGGGTGTCGATCACGCCCGCGGGAAGAGCGGCGGCGGCTGGCTGACCTCGGTCCCGGCCGGCAGCAGCCCGAGCCCGGCCCGCTCCCATGCGACGGCGCCGGGGTCGCCGACGGCCTCGAGCATCCGGTCCGCGGACGCCGGGATGAACGGGTGCAGCAGCACCGCCAGCGAGCGCACCGCGTCGGCGAGCGTGTAGAGGGTCGTGTCGAGCAGCGACCGGTCGGCGGCGGCCTGGCTGCGGGCGAGCACCCACGGCTGCCGCTCCTCGACGTAGCGGTTGGCCGCGCGCACGAGGCCCCAGATCACATCGAGGGCGCCCGTCAGATCGATCGCGTCGAAGCGCTCGCGGACGGCTGCGTCGATCGGCTCGAGCTCGCACCGGCCCTCGGGCACGACGCCGCCGCGGTAGCGCACGATCATCGCCGTCGCCCGCGAGACCAGGTTGCCGAGATCGTTCGCGAGCTCGCCGGCGTAGCGGCGCTCGAGCCCGTCGCGGGTCACGCTCCCGTCCTGGCCCCACTGCACCTCGCGCAGGAGGTAGAAGCGCAGGGCGTCGGCGCCGAGCTCGTCGATGACGGCCAGC
Organism: Actinomycetota bacterium; assembly: GCA_046732235.1. Taxonomy (GTDB): domain Bacteria; phylum Actinomycetota; class Thermoleophilia; order Gaiellales; family JAICJC01; genus JAICJC01. The sequence continues at coordinate 1,453 of JBKPMQ010000305.1, read as the reverse complement.
GGGTCGATCACGTTGCCGAGCGACTTCGACATCTTCTGGTCGCCGCTCGTCAGGTAGCCGTGCACGAAGAGCCGCCGCGGCGGCTCGTACCCGGCCGCCATCAGAAGCGCCGGCCAGGACACGCAGTGCAGGCGCAGGATGTCCTTGCCCAGGAGGTGCATCGACGGCCAGAACGTGCCGGAAACGTCCCGTCCCAGGCCGTACTCGAGCGCCGTGTGGTAGTTCAGGAGCGCGTCCACCCACACGTAGATCGTCTGCTCGGGCTTCCAGGGCAGCGGCACCCCCCAGCTCACCGTCGCCCGGCTGACCGAGAAGTCCGAGAGCCCCGACTCGATGAACGCGCGGGCCTCGTTGTAACGGGCGCGGGGCATGACGTACTCCCGGTCGCGGTCGTAGAGCTCGAGCAGCTGCGACTGGAAGGCCGAGAGGCGGAAGAAGGTGTTCTCCTCCTCGAGCCGCTCGACCGGCCGCTTGTGCAGGGGGCAGATGTTGCCCGGCTGCTCCAGCTCGTCCTCGGAGTAGAACTGCTCGCAGCCCGTGCAGTAGAGGCCGGAGTACGTGTCCTCGTAGAGGTGGCCGGCCTCGCGCAGCCGCACCATGAAGTCCTGCACCCGCTTCTCGTGCTCGCGGTCGGTCGTGCGGATGAAGAAGTCGTTCGACGCCTCGAGCCGGTGCACGAGATCGCGGAAGCGGGCCGACACGATGTCGCAGAACTCCTTCGGCGAGAGGCCCGCCTCCGCGGCCGCCTGGGCCACCTTGGCGCCGTGCTCGTCGGTCCCTGTCAGGAAGAAGACGTCGCCGCCCCGCTGGCGATGATGGCGGGCGAGGGCGTCGGCCGCGACCGTCGTGTACGCATGCCCGAGGTGCGGGTCCGAGTTGACGTAATAGATGGGAGTTGTAAGAGAAAACGGCATATCGCGCCTACCCTCTGGCAAATTGGCAGGAAGGCATCTATGCTCAGACGTGGGCTCCATCCTAACGAGATGGCGAGGGTCACTATGAGCGTTATCAGGCATTCCGCGGGTGTTCGCGGTAGGGCGGCATCCGCGCGGGCAGGGGGCGTGGTGCGCAGGGTCGACGAGCTCGGCCGGATCGTCATCCCGGTCGAGATCAGGCGCCGGTTCGGCATCGACGTTCGGGATCCCCTGGAGATCAGCGTGCGGGGCGAGACGATCGTCCTCTCCAAGCCGCACGACGCGTGCGTCTTCTGCGGCCGGACGGGCGGGCTGGACGAGTTCCACGGCCGTCAGGTGTGCGGCACCTGCCGGGTCGAGCTCTCGGGCGGCGTCGTCAGGGCTTCTTAACGCGGGGGGACCCACGGGATGCCGCCGGCGGCCGCGGCCAGGGCTTCGTCGCCGTCGCGGCCCGATAAAGCGCGTTCCGCGGAACGCCCGTCAGCCGCGAGGCGAGGGCCGCGGCACGGCGTGCGCCGACGGCAGCGACCAGCTCGGCC
>JBKPMQ010000304.1:0-7890 GCA_046732235.1 Actinomycetota bacterium | reverse complement strand
GCTCGCGGAGCTGACCGAACGCGAACGCGAGGTGCTCGGGCTTGTCGCGCTCGGACTCTCCAATCAGGACATCGCCGATCAGCTCGTGATCAGCCCGGCCACCGCAAAGACCCATGTCAGCCGGACGATGATGAAGCTGCGCGCGCACGACCGCGCCCAGCTGGTCGTAATCGCCTACGAGAGTGGCCTTGTCCGCGTCCCGGAGTAGCGGCCAGCCCTTCTGCGCGCCTCCAAGTGATCGGCGGGCGATCCCGCAACGCCTCCCACCCGCCCTCGCGGTAGCGGCGAAACAGCCGATAGCCGGTCCCACGCCTCATCCCGCAGGCCGCCGCGGCGGCCGGCGGTGTCCAGCCGCGTTCAAGATCATCCGCACCAGCCGACACCGCGCCTCCCACAACGTCAGCCGTCTCGTAGGTTAATAGGTCACACATCTACGCGGCGGTTGCTTGGTCTGTGACGTCGCGGACCGAGACGAGGCGATGGTCCGGGTAGGACTGGCAGCAGACATGTATTGCCCGTTGCGCCGACTCTTCGACGACGTGGTGAATCACGGGTTCTTCGCTCCGCGATCGGATGCGGGGAGCAAGCAGGATCAGGTAGGAGCGAAGCGGCGCCATGCCTGTTTGATCGACGGCCGTCTCTCCGACGTGATCGCCAGTTTGCGGTAGGTGGATTGGGCAGGGATAGCCGGCGCTGCGGCCGGCGGCTCATCATCCCTGACGCGCTGACAGAGCCACGGCGGTCAAGGCGAGCAGCCTTGGTTCCGGTCGCGATCGACAGGAAGGGGTGAACTGACGATGCGCAGGGTTTGTGCTCGACGGATCGCCGCGGCGACGTACGGGGTTTCGCGGATCGTCCTCCCGATCCTTGTGTGGTTCCGACGCTAAATCACGTTCGGGGGATGCTCCGCGGATGCCACCGGCAACTCGTACCAGGCGACACCAATAAGACGCGCCGCAATCGCCGTCGCGCTAGACGTGCCCCGCGATCACACCGCCGACGGCGTAGCCGAGGTCCCATGGTTCGGCGGTCACGGTGGGTTTTCCGCATGGTGTGCATGTGGCGTAAGGCTGCGACCGGCATCCGCTGACCGGAGAAGATCCGTAGTTCTCCGACGCGACAATCGGGGCCCTGGCAGGTGACGTGCGTGCGGCCGAGCATCCGGGGGGTTCATCCTCGATCGCCGGCGAAGCTCGCCACCGGCGGCCACACGAGCAGCCAGAACCTAACCTTCGGGCCGCTCTCGTGCCTGCCGGCCGGTTATGTGCCCGTATGAACCATCCGGCGTGCTGCGGTTCGCCCGGTGTTGGTGGTGGTATGTGTGAGCAGCGATCGGGCGCGCGGTCACCTCCTGAGCAGTGCTCGAGTGGGGTAGGCGTGAGCGCTGCTCGGTGATGGTGCGGTAGCGATGGTTTGGGGGTCCGTTTCGTCGTGGCCTGGCGGTTCGTGGTGGGTGCCCCAGTCGGGCGCGAACTCATTGATTCCGGGCGTGTTGGTGATGTCGTGCGAAGGTCCGCCGTGCGCGCTCATGATCCAGAGATCGAGTGCCGAGTGGAGGTTGAGCACACGGTCAAAAACGATTTGGCGGCCGTCGGGCGAGTAGGTGGGCAGGAAGTCGTCTCGCTGTTTGGGGCCGTTTGTGAGGATGCGAATGCCGGTCCCGGTGGGGCGGATGGTGAAGAGCACGCTGTGGGGCACATCGAAGTTGGTCTCCGACACGATCCGGCGCCCGTTTGGCGACCAATCGCCCGGCCCGGCGCGAAGCCAAAGCGGCGTCAGGCGGTGGATGCCGCTGCCGTTCGCGCGCATCAGATACAGCGCCGGCACGTTCGACGGGGTGGTGCTCAGGAACAGGATCCAGCGGCCGTTGGGGGAGTACTGCGGCCAGTCCTGGTTATGGGCTCCGTGGGCGTGGGTGAGGCGGCGAAGCCCTCCTCCCTCGGCGCGGATGGTGTACAGCGAGTCTGGAACGCCTTGCGCGCTGCTGTGGGCAAACACGATCCGCTTGCCGTCCGGCGACCAGGATGGAAACCCGCTAAACCCGGGAAGGTGGGTGAGTTGGTCGACGTCGCTGCCGTTGGCGTGCATCGTGTAGATCTGCACCGTGCCGGTGCGATCGCTGTCGAACGCCAACTCGCGGCCGTTCGGCGACCAGTCGCTGAAGATCGAGTTGTGCTTCACCGACGTGTGCGTGAGCTGGTCGACGTCGCTCCCGTTGGGGTTCACTCGGTAAATCTGGTTGCTGCCGGTCTGATCGCTTGCAAACGAGATCTGGCCGTTGCGACCCGGAAAGGCGGCCTGCGCCTGCGCCACGAACACCACGCCCACCAGGCACGCCAAACACACCGCGCCCAGCCCACGGACACTGTTTCCCTGCCAAGATCGCATTGCTCCTCCTCCGAGGCTTGTGGAGCGAACCGAGACCGTGCTTGTGACAAGAGTCACAGATGGGCCGACCTTACCACACCGGCACTACCATGCCAGCAGAAAATCCCGCAAATAGCGAGAAACGGAGCTAGGAGACCAGGGGTCGTTCTTGGGAGCATCTGACATTCCAGAAGGGGGGACCCCAATCGTGGCGGCTCCTCCGGCTGCCGGAGATGCGCCGGTTCGTCCAGCTTGCGGTCACCGAACCGGCGGCAAACGCGGTGCTCCACTCGGATTGCGTCGACTTCGAGATCCAAGGCCGGATGAGCGACGCGACATTGATCGTCGTCGTCGGCGATCAGGGGCGGGGCCGAGGCGACCCCGAACTGGGCGTGCGCCTGGGCCTGGGCATGGGCATCATCACCGCACTGGCCGATTCGGTCGACTTCGAAGACACCCATCCGGGTACACGCGTCCCTGGTGGGCTTCGACCTGGTTCGACCCGCCGGCGCGGCGAAGCAGCGCCAAGAGCGCCATCACCTGCCCAATCGCAGAATGACTGCCACTCAAGATGCCACTCACGCCGCCGAATCGTCCTCCCAGATTCGAACCTGTCTCAACTTCAAACCTGCGGGCCGGCTGCGCCGTGGCGAGGCCCTGACGCCGCCGAGGCGGGGACAGCCACTTCGCCGGCACTCGCCACACGAAGCTTCCGTATGCCGGCGAGTAGAGCTCGTTGGGAGAATCCGATGGTCATCTTTTCGTTGGCGGCCCGGCATCCCCCTGGCCGAGGCTCAACGCGCGAATCCGCGAGACTTTGCGAGCTCTTCTTGGAGCTGACTACGCCGGCGTCGTCCGCCCCGCGGTGCGTATTCGCCTATGACCAAGCCGCACTCACTGCCTAGCGCTTGATGATGCTGTGAACCTCGAAGACCTCTGACTCGCCCGAAAACTGGATTCCAACATCCTCCAGAATCGGCATCAAGAGCGGGCCGTACGCCTGGAACTGCTCTCGGGAATCCCAGATTTCACTGACGTGTAGGTCTCCGTCAGTTCCGAAGCAGACGTGGTAGTCCCTGCCGTCCGGTGGAAACTTGAAGTCAGCGCCTTCCTCGCGCCGTACCACCTCCTCGTACTGCGCGATGGTCAGGTTCGCCAGATGGTGTCGAACAACGATGCTCATAACGCGATCCTCCGTCGGTGGGCGGGCCACCACCCTATCTGGTTCACTGGACGAAACAGCGGCAACCCCGCCATTCCTGGTGCCTGAGACGGCCGGTATCACCAGGTGACTTTGTGCCCCTGGGCGGACGTCCCGTTTCCCGGCCGGGACTACTGCTGCAGCTTGTACACGTCAACGGCCGTCTCCTGCGGAGGCGTCGGGAATCCTCCCTCGATGCCCTCCTGCATGCGCGGCATGAGGATGTTGTCCCGGAAGCGCTCCCAACTCTCCTGCGAGTCGTGCACGGCTATGACCGTCCAGCCACCGGTTGACGGGCCTGCGGCGTGGAAGATCTGCCCCTCCGGCAGGCTGCCGTCGCTCGGGTGCACCGCGGCGATCGACGCCTCGTACTCCTCCCTCGTGCCGCCCGGGAAGTGATGCACGATTCCGTATGCCATGCTGACCTCCAGCAGAGTCGGGTGGGTGATTGCCGACGCTACCACGCGGAGCCGCCTCTTTGAGCGGGCGGGCTCCCGGGCCTGGTGCCTGACTCTGCCGGTATCACCAAGCCGTTTCCGGTGCCGGCGGCCTGTTTACCCGGCCACCGCCCCGTCCCTTGGCTCACCGGTCAGGCAGCGTCTAGGCGGCGCGCCGACGGCCGCGGTAGGTGCACACCACCGCACGCAACCCCATGCCGAGCGCGATCGCGGCGGCGAGCCATGCAGCGACCGCGAGGCTCAAATCTCCCCTGATCGATCCTTCTGCAAATGCGCCCGTGGCCGATTCGTAGGACCACCAATACAGTCCAACCACGGCTCCTGCGCCTAGGAAAAGCGCGTAGCGGGGAGCGAGCAGGCCGATTGCGAACCCACCACCGGTCACCAGCGTTAGGAAGAGTCCAGCGGTCACGTGGTTCAATGCTCCGGGTGGCGGCGATGGTTTGCAAGCGGGGCGTAGCCGGGCAGCGGTGCCTATGTCCGCCGGTATAACCAAGCCGTTCTGTCGGCTCGGAGCCGGACGCGGTGTACCGTTGGGCGGTGTTGGTGGTCATCTCCGGGTTGTCGGGTACTGGAAAATCAACCGTGGGCGAAGCGGTGGCCCGACGCTGCCGCGCGGTATGGCTGTCGGTCGACGCCGTCGAGGACGCTCTGCTCGGCGTCGGGCTTCCGTCTGACTGGACGACGGGCGTCGCCGCGTACGAGGCTGTTGCTGCGGCTGCGGCTGAGAACCTGCGCCTGGGGCACGTGGTGATCGTCGATTCGGTCAACGACAGCGAACCAGCCCGCGACACGTGGCGCCGCGCCGCAAAGGCAGCCTCGGCGCCACTCGAGTTCGTGCTCCTGACGCCGCCACAGGAACGCGAGCATCGACGTCGGCTGCAAAAACGGACGCGGCGCCTATCCCATCAGTCGGAACCGTCGTGGGAGCACGTGCAGGCGCGTGCGAAAGCCTTTGAGCCGTGGCGCCATCCGCCGGTATCGATCGACAGTGGCGAACCGCTCGCTGTGGTGATCGAACGGGTCGCTGCGATTGTGCCACCGGACGCCTGAGCACCACTAAAGCTGACCGCGACCCTCGGGCGGTGCCCTCCGAGAGCCGGTATCACCAAGCCGTCCTCGGCGTCCGGTGCATGGTCGGTATGGTGTCGTCGCTCATGGGAGGCATCGCTACCGGGCTGTTCGTGGTGGCCGTGTACGGCACGTTGGCGTTCCCCTTCGTGGTGGGATTCGCCGCATGGCGAACCGGTGTCGGGAAGCGCGCGCACAGCGGTCACTCGCCCTCACCGGCGGCTGGGTCGCACTGTGCGTCTTGGCTGGGGTGGCCCGCCTGCCGACCGATGACGCGTACTACTCGCCCAACCACGTGACGCACTGGGCACATGCGACGACCAATGAGCGTCGAACATGGTGCTTCTCTTACTCGTCGCCGGATCGGCGGCGGCGGTGGCGCTTGCGCTTGCGGCCAGTCGTCGGTCGGAAGTTGGCTCGTTCGTCGCGGTGGTTCTGATCGGCGTGGCGTGGCTGATCGACGTGGCGATGCTGGCCTACTCGGTCTCACTCGGCCTCCACTAGTCAGATCCGTAGCTCAGGGTCAAAGGCCACCCGGGCGGCTACACCCGCAAAGATGCGCCGACCGGGCAACGAAAGGGAGTATCCGATTGCTGGATACCGCTAAGACGGAGCTCGACCGCGCCGTCACTACCCTCCGCCATATGCCCCGCATCGCCGGCTGGCTGCTCGTCGCCGTCGGCGTGGTGCTCATGCTCGTCGGCGCTGTGCGTTAGTCGCCGATCTGTAGGCCGTTCCTAGGCGGTACCGTCGATGGACAGGGAATGATCCCTATTCGGACTCCCGCCGACGCTCGGAAATCCCTGCGCTCTGGTGGCGGCGTGAGGGATCGTGGCGACGGCCGTGCCTGCGTGCGCAGGAGCGGCACAGGTAGGGGACCCAGGCCGCGAGGTCTGGCGAGACCGACGAGTCGGTCTTCGTGGAGGGTCGCCGGGGCGCTGTGCAGCGGGTGGAATAGGGAACGGGACGCTGGCCAGGTGGGCGTGGAGGGAGACTGGCCGGCGCCCCTCTAGGCGGCGCGAGCATGTAATCCTGCACAGGCGTGAGGCCGTCGTGCCGAATATTCCCTGGGGAGGGACACGACGGCCCTCGACGCCCGTGGGCTCGCCGTCGACTCATCCCATCCGCGAGCGGTTGGGCCGCCTCTATTTCGTGAACCTGCGTGGTCGACGATCCACCCCCGCCTGCCGCGGCACATCCGCCAGAACGAGTGAAGTATGCCTAGGCACGGCGACACTTAGGCCCGCAGGCGACTCGGGGCCGCATCCGTTAGGCGGCTAGAACGACTGCCGGATGATCAGGGCGACGGCGAGCGCGATCCGCGCTGGGGGAAACCGGGCGGCGGAGGAGTCCGCCGGTGGGCGGCGAACCCCGAGGCTTCCGAGAACTGGCAGGCCAGTCGCGTCCGACAGGCGCATGGAGGGATCATGAGCAGGTGCAGCATCCTTGGCGGCATCGGTTTGCTCAGCGTCATCGCGGCCGTGGTAGGCGTGCTCGCGCAGACCGCGGGCGCATCCGACCCGCAGTGGCCGCACGCAGTGTTTGGACATTCAACGCGTGCGGCGGCTTTGCCCGGAGCGGCGCCGTTTCCGGGAGCGCGAGTGATCGTGCGTCGCCTTACCGGCCTCACCACCACCTACGTCGACAACGCGCCCACCGGGACAAGCGTCGGCGACGCCATCGCAGGCGAAGGAACCCTGATCACCATTCACGGCCGCACAAACGGGCGTCTCGACTTCCAAGAGACGCTCACCGGGATCGGCCCCGAACCCAATACCGGCCGGCTCCTGCTCACCGCAACCGCACGGCTCCCCCATGGCCAGATCGACATCGGCGGGGTGCTCACATTCACCCAGCCCAAGGATCCCGTGCTCGCTATCACCGGCGGCACCGAACACTTCCACGCCGCCCGCGGACAAGTGATCGTCCACGCCGGGCCGCACCGCACCCGCCTCACCTTCTGGGTAATTACGTCCTAGCCGGCTGCTGATTCGCCACACGTCGCCGAGGCGTTAGATCGCGAGCGCGTGAACTGGCTCGAGCTCTGCGGCCCGGATGAACCGGGCCGGTGGACAGAATCGCCCAAACCCGCACGGGTTGTGTCGGGCTCGTGAGCCCCTTCTGCAGCAGGTCGCCGACCGTCACTGAGATCTCCGCCGAATCACGCGCCGGGATCGCCCCGGGGAGGGCGCTCTGCTCGTCGTCGGGGCGCCCGAGGCCGGTAGGGCCGCCGGGTGGATCTCGCCCGGTTCGACGACCACCGCGCTGATCCGCGCGTCGTGTCCGCTCAGGTTCGTGGCGGTGATGGCCACAGTGAGCGGCGCCGCGCAGGCGTTGCAGAATCGGGCCTCACGTGGGTTCTCGTGACCGCACGCTGGGCAGACCCCCTCAGGGCCAAGGCGGGCGCGTTGCCCGATCCCGTATCCTCAGCCACGAGGGGATGAGTTTACGACTCGGCGTGGGCGCCGCGCGCGAATCGAGGGACGTCCGCGGGCGTTCGCTGCTAGCTGGGGGCGTGCAGCACGCGGTTTGGGTGCTTGGTGTAGAGCGCCGTTACGGTCTTGAAGCCGCGTAGATACGTTCTGCTCAGCGACTTCCACTGGCTGCAGCTGCGGCGGTCGTAGTAGTAGTGGGCGGTCGAGTAGCTCGACCTGAAATAGCGGCAGGTACAGGTGCTGCAGCCGCTGCCGACGAAGTGCGGCTGGATGGTTCCGGCGCCGGCGGTGGCCGGGCGGATCATTGCAACGCTCACCGCGATCAAGGCGAGGCTCGATTCACTGCACGCTCCTAGGG
>JBKPMQ010000303.1:0-18565 GCA_046732235.1 Actinomycetota bacterium | reverse complement strand
CCGGGGGCGACGGCCTGCGGTAATACTTCCGCGACCCCCCCGGGACGTTGCTGGGGATTATATCTTTGGCATGACGGGTGCGTGGCCCCGGTCATGCACGCCGCCAATCGGGGTCAGACCCCGAACGCCGGCCGTGAGGCTTCTGTGACTCTTCCGTTCGGGGTCTGACCCTGGGTCGGGAGGTCGTGCGTAGACTGCGCTGCCGTGGCGAACCTGCTCCTGATCGTGGTGGACTGCCTGCGGGCCGACATGCTCGCCCGCGGCCGCCGCGCGTGGCCGCGCATGAGCGCCCTCGCGGCCGGCGGCGCGCGGTTCACGGCGTGCTACTCGACCTGTCCGACGACCACCCCGGCCGTGACCGCGATCCTGAGCGGCCGCTACCCGAGCGCCCACGGCGTCCAGGGGCTGCGCGGCACGCAGCTCAGCGAGTCGATCCCCACCGCCGCCGAGCAGCTCGCCCGCGCCGGCGTGGCGACCTGGAGCACGGCGACCGGGCCGCTGCTCGACACCGTCGGCTCGTTCCGCGGGTTCGCAGAGGCGGAGTACCGCGACGTGCCGCGGCGCTCCGTGCACTCGGAATGGGGCCGCGAGGGCATCGCGCACATCTCCCTCCTGGCCGAGGGCGAGCGGCCGTTCTTCGCCCTGGTCCACCTGTGGGATGCCCACACGCCGCGCACGTATCCGCCGCGCTTCGAGTCCCGCGCCCACGGCCGCAACGCCTACGAGCGCGCGATCGCCGGGATGGACGCCTGGATCGGCGAGGCGATCGACGCGGCCGGTCCGGACACCGTCGTCGTCCTCACGGGCGACCATGGCGAGAACACCGTCTTCGAGCCGCACAACCTGCGCGAGCAGGCCGCGTGGCGGCGTATCAACCAGCGCCTCCCGATCTCCCGCTGGGCGGAGGCGACGGTCGACCACGGCGTGCGCAGCAGCTCGAAGCGCGCCCTGCGGTGGGCGCCGCGCTACTTCTGGAACCACGGCCAGACGCTGCTCGAGTCGCTCGTCCGCGTGCCGCTCGTCGTCTCCGGCCCCGGGGTCGTGCCGGGGTCGCGGCGCACGCCGGTGAGCCACGTCGACCTGGCGCCGACGCTCGTCGACGTGGCCGGCGCCGCCCATCCCCACGCCGGCTGGCAGGGCACGAGCCTGGCGGCCGCTCTGCGTGCGGGCACGGAGCCGCCGCCGCACCCGGTGGCGATGGAGATCGCCGTCGCGCCGTCGATCCCCGCCATCCGCCAGCAGGCGATCCGCCAGGGCCGGCACAAGCTCATCACCTCGTTCGACGACGAGCGTGTCGCTGACGCCCTCTACGACGTCGAGTCCGACCCGCGCGAGCTCCACAACCTCGCCGCCGCCGAGCCGGGGCTCGCGGACGAGCTGCGGGAGACGCTGCGGGGCCTCGTCGCGGAGCGGGCCGAGACCGTCGAGATGGCTGCAGACGACGACGAGGAGATCGCCGAGCGGCTGCGCGAGCTGGGCTACCTGTAGCCCCGCTCCAGCCCCGCCGGGTTGACGCCCCACAGGAGGCTGGCTACCCTGAGCCGGTACGAGTCCGCGACGGAAGGAGGCAGACGATGAGCACGACGGCCCGATTTGCCTCCACGCGCCGCGTCTGACCGACCGCCCGGCCTGAACGTGCAGGGCTGACTCCCGGGTCGACGACGGCGCACACGCGTTCGTCCATCCGTACCCGAGGAGATCCTCACCTTGAGCCTTGCACACCTCGGCTTCGGCCCGGCGCTCGCCGCCGAGTTCGAGCCGCATGAAGAGACCGGCCTCGCGCCGGGACGTGTCGCGGTCGAGCACCGCGGCGCGCTCGTCCTCCTGACCGCGGAGGGCGAGATCTGGGCCGGCGTCCCCGGCCGCCTGCGGCATCGCGCCGCCTCGCCGCTCGACCTGCCCGCCGTCGGCGACTGGGTTGCCTACCGCCGCGGCGCGCAGGACGATCGCGCGACCGTGGAGGCCGTCCTGCAGCGGCGGACGGCGTTCGTCCGCAAGACCGCGGGATTCGAATCCGTCGAGCAGGTTGTCGCCGCCAACGTCGACGTGGTCTTCTGCGTCACTTCGCTCGTCGACGACCTGAACGCCCGCCGGCTCGAGCGCTACCTGACGCTGGCGTGGGAGAGCGGGGCCGAGCCCGTCGTCGTCCTGACGAAAACCGACCTCTGCCCGAACGTCGAGGCCGCCGTGGCGGATGTCTCCGGCGTGACGTACGGCGTCCCGATGCACGCCGTCTCGGCGGTGACCGGCGAGGGCATCGACGAGCTGGAGGCCCACCTCGCCGGCGGCCGCACGGCGGCCCTGGTCGGGTCGTCGGGCGTCGGCAAGTCGACGCTCGTGAACCGCCTCGCCGGATTGGAGCGGCTGGCCACGGCCGCCGTGCGCTCCGACGGCCGCGGCCGCCACACGACCACCCATCGCGAGCTCGTGGCGCTGGAGGCGGGAGGCTGCCTGATCGACACCCCGGGGATGCGCGAGATCGTCCTCTGGGATGCCGAGGAGGGGCTCGACCGCGCCTTCGAGGACGTGGACGACCTGGCCGGCCACTGCCGGTTCAACGACTGCCAGCACCGCACGGAGCCCGGCTGCGCCGTCCGCGAGGCGATCAGGACCGGGGCGCTTGACCCCGCCCGCCTCGAGAGCTTCCGCCACCTCCAGCGCGAGCTGCGCCATCTCGAGATCCGCCACGACGCCCGCGCCCGCTCCGAGGAGCGCAAGCGCTGGCTGGCCGCCGGCAAGATCGGCCGCGAGCGGGCGCGGCAGAAGCGGGGGTTGCGGTGAGGTCAGCCGCGGCGCACGGTGAGGCTGCCGAACACCGTGCGGGCGCGGAGATGCACGACCGGCGCGCCGGCGGGTGGGCGCTCCTCACCCGCATCGGCGTGCTGGGCGCCGAACACCGCGTAGCCCGACATGTCGAGGAGGACACCGTGCGGCACGACGATGTCGACGCCGCCGCAGATCGCGTCGACCCTCACGGTGATCTCGTTCGCCGTCACCTCGGCCTGGCGCAGGTCGAGGCGCACGCCGCCGCAAACGCCGAGCGCGCGGACACCGCGCCCGAGCCGCCACCGGCCGCGGCGGTGGACGTCGCCGAAGAGCGCGAGCACCCGGGACGTGTCGTCGTCGGTCGGCTCGGCCGCCGCGGGGAGGTCGCCGAGGACGGCGTCCAGATCGCCCTGGGTGGCCGCCGTCAATGCGTTCCCGACCCGGTCGGCCAGCTCCTCGAGGGTCAGGCGGCCGGCCACCGCGTGCTCCCGCAGGGCCGCCACCGCCCGCTCGCGATCGGCGTCCGCGGCCCGCTCCGGGCTGCTCACAGAGGCGCCTCCTCGGACTCGCGCTCGATCTCGAGCTCCTCCTCGAGCTCGGCCCGGCGGCCCCGCCGCGGCGAGCGGATCCGCTTCGCCAGCGCGACGATCCGCGACCGCTCGCCCGGCGTGACCACCCCGACCGCGACCAGGGAGAGCGGGAAGACCGCGACGAGCAGGATGCGCAGACCGATGCCGGCGAGGCCGATGGGCGGCACGAGCTCGACCAGCACCACCATGAAGAGGGCCGCCATCACCACGACGCGCAGCACGCGGCTGAAGTCGTAGGAGACCGGATAGCTGCGCTGGGCGTTCCGCCACCCCAGGACGACGAGCACCGTGAAGCCGATCACCGTCGCCCAGCCGGCGCCGAGGATGCCCCACTTCGGGATCATCCAGAAGTTCAGGCCGATGTTGACGGCGGCCGCCGTGCCGGTGACGACGGGCGTGAGCTTCGTCCGCTTCGAGCGGTTCACCCCGATGTTCAGGATGTAGTAGGCCCCGTAGAGCACGGAGCCGGACATGAGCAGCGGCACGACCGGCGCCGCCCCGAACCAGTCCGGGTTCATCGCCAGGTGGATGTACGGCGTCGAGAGGGCCGTGATCGTGACGACGCCCCACGCCATCACCATCGACCAGTAGGTCAGCACCGCCCGGTACGTGCGCTTCGCGTCGCCGTCGTCGATGATCAGGTTCGCGAACGGGATCCAGGCGGTCTGGAAGGCCGACACGATCAGCATGATCCCGAGCGCGATCTTGCTCGCGGCGGAGTAGGTGCCGAGCTGGGCGCTGCGCTCGAGCTGCGTCCCCGGCGTCAGCCGCTGCACCTGGACGCGGTCCGCCAGGTTCAGCGCCCACAGGGCGACGCCGGACGGCATCAGCGGCAGCGAGAACGCGAGCATCTCCCGCAGGAGCGACCAGTTGACCGAGAAGCCGACCATGTCGCGCCGGGCCCACAGGAGCAGGAAGTACGTCAGGTACGTCCCCGAGAAGTTGCCGAGCATGATGCCGGCGGCGCCCATCCGCAGCGGGATCACGAGCACGATCGAGAGCACGACCGTGATGGCGATGTTCACGAACGAGTAGACGATGAACGCCGCCGGGCGCTGCTCGATCCGGTAGATGCCGGTGACGATCGTGTACTGGATCGTGACCCACAGTCCCGCGAGGCCGATCAGCGCCAGCTCGCGCGTCACCTCGAGGGTCGACGCGATCGGGTCGATCGCCGCGACGCCGATCAGCGTGGCGATCGTCGAGAGCGCCATGACGGCCGTGAACACCGTGCGGATGGTGCGCCGGCGCGAGTCGGGCTCGCGGTTGTCCCAGCAGAACCGGAACATCGCCGTCGTCAGCCCGAACTGGCACACGATCGCCGCGAGCGAGCTCGCCGCCATGACCGTCTCGACCTGGCCGAAGCCGGCCTGGCTCACGTACTCGGGCTTCGTGTAGATCGGCAGCAGGAAGATGCCGACCAGCTTGGAGACGATCCCGCCGAGGCCGTAGACGAACGACTGCCCGGCCAGCTGCCGAAGCCTCGACCCCATCCGGGTGTGCTCGGCGCCGGCGGCCACCGCAGTCGCCTCCCTGCTCAGATGGTTGATTCCGATTCCCCGCGCGCCTGGAAGTCCGACCGCGGTGGGGGTTCGGGTCGTGGTGGGGCTGCGTCTGCGAACCTTCGCTTCTCGGTCGCGCCCATACGACCAGGTATGACCGCTCCCTGCGTCCTTGCGCTGCTCGGTTCGCAGCCCAGCGGTGACCTGCGTGATCGCAGGTCACCGCTGACCGGTGCAAGCCCGTACGGGCTTGCACCTTGGACATCACGGGAATCGGAATCAACCATCTCAGAGGCCCATGACGCCGATCAGCTCGCGGACGGCGTCGGCCGAGCGGGAGAGCTGGCCGCGCTCCTCCTCGTTCAGCGTGATCTCGAGCACCTCCTCGAGCCCGCTCGCGCCGACCCGGCACGGCACGCCCATGTAGAGACCCTCGAGGCCGTATTCACCCTGGAGCAGGGCGGCGCACGGGAGCACCCGCTTCTGATCGTGGACGATGGAGTCGACCATCTCCGTCACAGCCGCCGACGGCGCGTAGTAGGCCGACCCGGACTTGAGCAGCTTCACGACCTCGGCACCGCCGTCGCGCGTGCGCTGGACGATCTCGGCCAGCCGGTCGGCCGGGATGAGCTCCGTGACCGGGATGCCGGCGACGTTCGTGTACGAGGTGACGGGCACCATCTGATCGCCGTGGCCGCCGAGCACGAACCCGGTGACGTCGCGGGCGGAGACGCCGAGCTCCCAGGCCAGGAAGGTGCGGAAGCGGGCGGTGTCGAGCACGCCCGCCATGCCGATCACCCGCTCGCGCGGAAGCTTCGCCTCGTGGTACGCGACCTGGCACATCGCGTCGAGCGGGTTCGTGACGACGATCAGGATCGTCTCCGGCGAGCGCTCCACCAGGTTGCTGGTCACGTCGGCGACGATCGCCTGGTTCGTCTTCAGCAGGTCGTCGCGGCTCATGCCCGGCGTGCGGGCGCGGCCGGACGTGATGACGCAGACCGACGATCCGGCCGTCTCGTCGTAGCCGTTGGTGCCGACGACGTTCGGCTCGTACCCGACGACGGGGCCGCCCTCGTTCAGGTCGAGGGCCTTGCCCTGCGGCAGCCCCTCGACGATGTCGACGAGGACGACGTCGGCGTAGTCGCGCTCGGCCAGCCGCTGTGCGGTGGTGGCGCCGACGTTCCCGGCCCCGACGACGGTGATCTTGGGACGCGTCATGCACGGACTCCCATCTGCTCGATGATCGCGTCGGCGACATTCGAGGTGCCGACCGCGCCGGGATCGTCCGGCGTCGGCTTCATGTCGTACGTCACCGACTTGCCCTCGGCGATCACGGCGGCGATCGCCCCCTCAAGCCGGTCGGCCGCCTCCCGCTCCTCGAGGTGCCGCAGCATCATCACGCCCGAGAGCATCATCGCGATCGGGTTGACCTTGTTCTGCCCCGTGTACTTCGGCGCCGAGCCGTGGGTGGGCTCGAACACCGCCCCGGCCGCGCCGAAGTTGCCGCCGGGGGCGACGCCGAGGCCGCCGACCAGGCCCGCGCCCAGGTCGGACACGATGTCGCCGTAGAGGTTCGGGAGCACCAGGACGTCGTAGAGCTCGGGCTTCTGGACGAGCTGCATGCACATGTTGTCCACGATGCGGTCGTCGAACTCGATGTCCGGGTTCTCGGCCGCCACCTGGCGCGACACCTCGAGCCAGAGGCCGTCGGTGTGCTTCATGATGTTGGCCTTGTGCACCGAGGTCACCTTGCGGCGGCCGTTGGCGCGCGCGTAGTCGAACGCGAACTGCACCACCCGGCGGGTGCCGGCCTCGGAGATCGGCTTGATCGAGATCCCGGAGCCCTCGCGTATGCGGGTGCCGGACACGCGCTCGATCGTCTCGGCGACCTCCCGCTCGCCCTCCGAGCCGCGCTCGAACTCGATCCCCGCGTACAGGTCCTCCGTGTTCTCGCGCACGATCACGATGTCGACGCCGGCGTCCGCGTAGCGGGTGCGCACGCCCGGGTAGTGCTTGCACGGGCGCACCTGCGCGTAGAGGTCGAGCGACTTGCGCAAGCCCACGTTGACCGAGCGGAATCCGCTCCCGACAGGGGTCGTGATCGGGCCCTTGATCGCGGTGCCGTTGCGGCGGATCGACTCGACCACGTGATCGGGCAGCGGGTTGCCGCCGTTCCGGTCCATCACGTCGGCGCCGGCCTCCTGCACGTCCCAGTCGAAGGTTGCCCCGGAGGCCTCCAGGACTCGCCTCGTCGCCTCTGCGATCTCGGGGCCGGTGCCGTCGCCGGGAATGAGTGTGACACGATGACTCACGCGGGGTTCGTCCTTCCGAAGTTTCGCGAAAGCGTACCGAAGTTACTTCGGATCCCGGTGGGGTTGGCCCCGAGGGATGCGGGGTAGGATTCGAGCCATGGCTGACAAGGGCGGACTCGAGGGTGTGGTCGTCGCTCGCAGCCGCCTCTGCTCGATCGACGGCATCAACGGCGTCCTGATCTACAGCGGCTACGACGTCGGCGACCTAGCCGAGCACTCCTCCTACGAGGAGGTGTGCTTCCTGACGCTCCGCGGGCGGCTGCCGACGCGCGACGAGATGGACGAGTTCACCTCGGAGCTGGCGGGCCACCGCGACCTCTCGGCGGAGACCGAGAGCGTGGTGGACATGCTGGCGACGCACGCCGCGCCGATGGAGATGCTGCGCACGGCGGTCTCGTCGGACAGCTTCGACGACCCCGACAAGGACTCCAACGCCGACGACGCCAACGTGCGCAAGGCGATGCGGCTGATCGCGAAGATGCCGACGATGGTGGCGCGCTATCACCGCCGCCGAAGCGGCCTCGACCCGATCGCGTCGGACGCCTCGCTCGGTCACGCGGCCAACTTCCTGTACATGCTGAACGGTCAGCCGGTGAGCGACGCGGCGGCCAAGACGTTCGACGTCGCCCTGATCCTGCACGCCGACCACGAGATGAACGCCTCGACGTTCACGGCCCGCGTGATCGCCTCGACGCTCTCGGACATGCACTCGGCCATCACCGGCGCGATCGGCGCGTTGAAGGGGCCGCTGCACGGGGGCGCCAACGAGCAGGTGATGAAGCTGCTGCAGTCCATCCCGGAGGGCACGTCCGTCGACGACGAGATCCGCGGGCGGCTCGAGCGCAAGGAGCGGATCATGGGCTTCGGCCACCGGGTGTACAAGACGTACGACCCGCGGGCCGTGATCCTGAAGCGGTTCTCCAAGCAGCTCGCCGACGAGTCCGGCGACCCGCGCTGGTACGACATGTCCGAGCAGATCGAGCAGACGGTCATGTCCGAGAAGGGGCTCTACCCGAACGTCGACTTCTACTCCGCGTCGACCTACCACTATCTGGGCATCGACACCGGGCTCTTCACCCCGATCTTCGCCATGAGCCGCGTCGTCGGCTGGGCGGCGCACGTGATCGAGCAGCACGCCGACAACCGCCTGATCCGCCCGAGCTCCGAGTACGTCGGGCCGGCCGTGCGCGACTACGAGCCCATCGAGCGCCGCTCCGCGCCCGCGGTCGTTTAGCGCGGGGGCACGCGGAGGCCGTCGGGCCGCAGCCGCATCGAGTCGCCCCGGCCGGGCACGAAGCCGACCTTCAGATACGCCCGCACCGCGGGCGCGTTGCGCTGGTCGACGTCGAGGACGATCTCGCGCAGGTTCAGGCGGTCGAAGGCGTAGCGGCACACGAGCGCCGTCGCCTCGGTGCCCTGCCCCGCGCCGCGGTGGGCGGCCTCGCCGATCAGGATCGAGAACCGGGCCCGGCTCCACGCCCACAGCTGCAGGCGGGCGTTTCCGATCACGCTGCCCGCGTTCGTCTCCTCGATCCCGAAGGCGACCAGGTGCGGGTCGGCCAGGGCCTGTCGGCCCCACGAGCGCAGCTCGGTCAGGGTCGCCACGCTGTCCGGCGGGCCCCGCCGCCCGTACAGATAGCGGGTCGTCACCGGGTCGTTCAGCCAGCGCTCCCACGCCGGGGCGTCCCCCGGATCGAGCGGCGCAAGCGCGACGAGCGCCCCTCGGATCCGCTCGCCGATGGTCATCCCGGCGAGAATACCCGCCGCTCGAGAGGGGCTACGCGCTCTTGCGCCGCGACGAGGCGCCGGCCCCGGCCTTGGCCCGGGACTTCGACGCCGACGACTTCTTGGCGGGCTTCCCCGCCTTCTCGCGATCCGCGCGGGCGGCGTCGAGCGACGCGGTGAGCGCGGTGAGCAGGTCGGGTGCGGACGGCCCCGCCTCCGGCTCGGGCGGCTTCGTCGTCTTGCCCTGCCGCTTCTGGTCGACGATCGCCAGCAGGCGCTCGCGGTAGGTGTCCTTGTAGCGCTCGGGCTCGAAGTCCGACGTGTAGGCGTTGATCAGGTCCTCGGCCATCTTGAGCTGCTTCGAGTCGACCTTCGTGCTCGAGGGGACGATGCCGTCGATCGAGCGAACCTCGTCGTCGAAGAACATCTTCTCGAGCGTGATCACACCCTCGCGCACGCGCAGGCAGGCCAGGTTCTCGCGGTCGTGGTGCACGTACGTCGCGATGGCGGAGAGGCCGGAGCGCTCCATCGCCTCGACCAGCAGGGCGTAGATCGCCTCGCCGGCGCCCTCCTCGGGCCCGAGGTAGTAGGTGCGCTCGAAGTAGATCGGGTCGATCTGGTCGGCCGGGACGAAGTCGTGGATGGTGATGCCGCGGTGCTGCTCGCCGCGGGCGGCCTCGAAGTCCTCGTCGCTCATGCGGACGTACTCGCCCTTCGAGACCTCGTAGCCCTTGACGATCTCGTCGGCGGGCACGGGCTCGTTGTCCACCTTGCAGACCTTCACGTAGCCGATCCGGCCGCCGTCGGTCTCGTGCAGCTGGTTGAAGCGGAGGTCCTTCTCGGCGATGGCCGTGTACATGCGCACGGGCGCGTTCACGAGGCCGAAGGAGATGGCCCCGGTCCAGACTGCTCGCGGTCGGTTGGAGGATGGCATCGTCAGTAAAGATACCCCGATACCGGGGATTTCCCTTCTACGACCGTGCCCGCGGCGAAAAGTCATCGGCCGGGCGGCAAATCGGGGTCTGACCCCGAACGGCGGCCATGACAGTCCTGTTGCAGTTCCGTTCGGGGTCTGACCCCGGTCCGGGCTACTACTCGCCCGCGATCAGCGAGAAGACGCGCGCGTCCTCGATCAGCCAGGTGCCGTCGTGGTCGCGCCACAGGAGCTCGACGACGCGCGTGTCGCCGTCTGCGAGGTGCAGGTGCAGGAGCGTGCGGGTCGCGACCGTCCCGATCAGCTCGGCGCGGGCCGTGCGCGCGAGCAGCGGCCGCAGCTCGGTGTCGCGGTCGGCAAAGTCCTGCGAGACGCGGCCGGCGGTCGGGTCGTGCTCGTGCGCGTTCACGGCCGCCTCGAGCCCACGGGCGGTTCGCTGCACCGCCAGCTTCACCGGAACATCGTCGGCCATCAGCCGGAGTACTAGCCGACCGACTCCACGATTGCGCGGGTAAGGCTCGGATACTTCGACAGGTACTCGGTGCGCTCGCCCTTCAGCCGCTCGACCCACCGTGCATACTCCTCGCCGCGGCCCTGCTCGGCGTAGAGCAGCCGCGGCTGCAGGATCATCCTGTCCGCATCGTCGATGCCCGGCACGTGCGAGGCGACCTTGTAGCCGAAGTCCGGGTCGGGCTCCCACTCGATCGTGCCCTCGGCGATGCCCTTCACGATCGCGGAGGAGTGCGGGATCCGCACCTTCAGCGACCGCTCGTCGGCCTCCGGGCCGCCGACGCGGCCGGTGTTCAGCAGGTAGACCTCGATCGGGTTCGCCGCCAGGAGCTCCAGGAAGCGGTTCCCCTGGAGGTCGTGGCTGAGCGGGAAGAACGGGTTCGTGCCGGGGACGCGCAGGAACTTGCCCTCCTCGTCCTTGCCGCCCGCCGAGGTCCCGGTCGTCTCGCCGAGCATGAAGAACGCCGCCGCCTGCGGCCCCTCGAGCTTCGCGACCGCCGGGATCACGTTCTCGTTGCGATTGAGGACGAGCAGGAAGTGCGCCCGCACGAGATCGGCTGCGTCGGCCGCGTCGATGTCCGAGAACGAGAACACGGCCCGGCCGTTCTTCGTGTAGTTCTGGTCGTAGAAGTCGACCTCACCCTCGTCGTTCATGCTGACGTTCTCGAGGTACGCGCCGGGGCTGGTGACCGCGCCGTGGATCACGGGCTCGTCGCTCGTGTTCAGCGCGTAGGTCTTGGCGAAGCAGCCCGCCTCGGTCGCGGAGACGGTGCCGTCCGGCCACCAGGCGACGAAGTCGTCCTGCACCGGCAGCGAGCCGTTCTGGCGGGTGAACGTCGTGGTCGTCTTGCCGGTCCCCGACAGGCCGACCGTCAGGCCGACCCGGTCGCCGTCCGCCGTCGGGATCACCTTGCAGCCGGCGTGGAGCGCGAGGCCGCCGCGGTCGAAGACGAGCTTGTTCCACATGCGCAGGCCGCCCTTCTTCGACTCGCCGAAGTAGTCGGAGTTGAAGACGCGGGTCACCATGCGGTCGAGGTCGACGGCGATCAGGCGGTCGTCCGGGTAGCCGGGCACGGCCAGGTTGGGCGTGTAGATGACGACCAGCTCCGGCTCGATCGGCCCCGCCTCGGGCTGGTGGAAGTAGAGGACGTCCTGCATGCCCGCGATGTTCGCGTTGCGCGCCTCGATGAAGAGCCGGGCGGCGACGCGGTGGTCGGGGTCGTTGCCGATGAAGCCGTCGACCTGGATCATCTCCTGGTCGGCGATGTAGGCGTCCTGCAGCCCCGAGATGCGCTCCCACTCGTCGCGGTCGATCGCCTGGTGCGGGTAGGAGTCGGGGTCGTCGGCGACGATGAACGTGCTCCGCGTGGAGCGCGAGAGCACGATCGTCGTGACGTTCACGGCGCCGTAGTTCGTGGTTCGCGCCGTCGGCATCCCCTTGGCCAGCTCGTGCAGCTCCTGCTGCGGCACATCGCGCAGGACCCGGCGCGCCGCCGGCATCGGAAAGGCCGTTTTCGCCACGTCTCCTCCAGAAGTCACAAAGGCCACGGTAGCTCCATGGCCACGCCCAAGTTTACTGCAATTACTCCACATTGGAATGCGCACGGCCGGTGTCACAAAGTCCTTACGAGGGCGCGGGCGCGCCGTGCGACCCCCCGCCAGGGCGATTGGTAGGCTGCAGGGACGAGATTCTGCGTGAGCTGGACTCCGGAGGCCTGATGGTCAGACACGACGTGGTGGTGGTGGGAGCCGGGCTGGCGGGCATGCGCGCCGCCATCGAGGCGTCCCGCTACGGCGTCGACGTCGGGGTGGTGTCCAAGCTGCATCCGACGCGCAGCCATTCCGGCGCCGCCGAGGGCGGCATCAACGCCGCGCTCGGGAACGCCGGCGAGGACAGCCCCGAGAAGCACACCTTCTTCACCGTCAAGGGCTCGGACTACCTCGGCGACCAGGACGCGATCGCCGTCATGTGCGAAGAGGGCCCGGGCGACATCTACGAGCTCGAGCACATGGGCGCGGTGTTCTCGCGCATGGAGGACGGCCGCATCGCCCAGCGCCCCTTCGGCGCCGGCGGAGCGCCGCGCACGGCGTACGCCGCCGACATCACAGGCCACGTGCTGCTGCACGTCCTGTACGAGCAGCTGGTGAAGAGTGGCGTCACCGTCTACGAGGAGTGGTTCGCGCTCGACCTCGTCACCGACGGCGACCGCTGTGTCGGCCTGACCGCCTGGGACCTCCTCCGCGGCGGTGTGCAGGGCATCGAGGCGGGAGCGGTGATCATGGCCACCGGCGGCCTCGGGCGCATCTACCGCGGTACGACGAACGCCTACGCCTGCACCGGCGACGGCATGTCGATGGCCTGGCGCGCGGGCGTCCCGCTGAAGGACATGGAGTTCATGCAGTTCCACCCGACGACCCTCAAGGCGAACGGCGTCCTCATCACCGAGGGCTGCCGCGGCGAAGGCGGCTACCTGCGCAACGCCGAGGGCGACCGGTTCATGTTCAACTACGCGCCGAACGCCGGCGAGCTGGCCAGCCGCGACGTCGTGTCACGGTCGGAGCAGACCGAGATCGACGAGGGCCGCGGCGTCGACGGGTGCGTCCTGCTCGACCTGACCCACCTGGGCGCGCGCAAGATCATGACCGTGCTGCACGGCTCGCGCGAGCTGGCGATGGACTACGCCGGCGTCGACCCGATCGAGGAGCCGATCCCGGTGCGGCCGGGCAGCCACTACCACATGGGCGGCATCGACACCGACATGTGGGGGCGCACGGCCATGCCCGGCCTCTACGCGGCGGGCGAGTGCGCCTGCGTGTCGGTGCACGGCGCGAACCGGCTCGGCGGCAACTCGCTGCTCGAGACGGTCGTCTTCGGGCGCCGCTCGGGCGCGGCCGCGGCGCAGGACGTGCGCTCCAACGGCTCGCGGGCGATCTTCTCGCCGTCGGCGGTGCGCGTCGCCGAGCGCCGGATCCGCCACCTGCTCTACAACTTCGACGGCGTCCGCCCGCACGTGCTGCGGGAGCAGCTCGCCGACACGATGTACGAGAACGCGGGCATCTTCCGCAACGCCGAGCGGCTCGACCAGTGCAAGGCCGACGTCGCCGAGCTGCGCGACCGGTATCGCGACGGCATGGGCGTCGTCATCCAGGACAAGTCGCGGACGTTCAACTCCGACCTGATCCAGGCGCTCGAGCTCGGCTCGATGCTCGAGATGGCCGACTGCCTCGTGACGGGCGCCATCGCCCGCACGGAGAGCCGCGGCGCGCACAGCCGCCTCGACTACCCCGAGCGCGACGACGAGAACTGGCTCCGGCACACGCTCACGAGCTACGACGACGGCGCGGTCGCGCTCGACTACAAGCCGGTCACCATCACCGAGCACCAGCCCGCGGTGCGCACCTACTAGAAGAACCAGACCCAGAAGGGGACGCATGCAGTTCACCCTCAAGATCGAGCGCTGGAACCCGGAGACCGAGCAGGGCGGGCTCGAGGAGTTCACCGTGGAGGCGCCGGAGACCGCCACGCTGCTCGACGTGCTCGACGTCGTCAAGGACAGCGTCGACGGGTCGGTCACCTACCGCAAGAGCTGCCGCATGGCCGTGTGCGGCTCGTGCGGAATGCGCATGGACGGAGCGGCGGTGCTGGCGTGCAAGACGCCGATGGCCCCGATCGCCCGCGAGGGCCGCGTCCCCGTGATCTCGCCGATGGGGAACCTGCCGGTGATCAAGGACCTGGTCGTCGACATGGAGCCGTTCTGGGCCAAGTTCCGGGCGGTGAAGCCGTGGCTCGAGGAGGACGACCATCCGCCGGTGAAGGAGTGGCGGGTGCAGCAGGAGGAGCTCGACCGGATCATGAAGGAGGCGCTCTGCATCCAGTGCGGCTGCTGCGTCTCGGAGTGCAACTCGATGGAGGCCGACCCCGAGTTCCTGGGCCCGGCGGCGCTCGCGAAGGGCGCGAAGTTCGTCGGCGACGTCCGCGACCGCGACCGCAAGGGCCGGCTCGAGCTCTACAACGGCCCCCACGGCGTCTGGGACTGCACGCGGTGCTACTTCTGCAACGAGCGCTGCCCCAAGGGCGTCGACCCGCGCGACGCGATCGCGAAGATCGGGGGCGAGATCTACTCCGAGGGCATGCTCTCGGACAAGGCCGCCCGCCACGCGCAGGTCTTCGACGTCTCCACCCGGGCGACCGGCTACCTGCTCGAGACGGCGCTCGTCCCGTACACCGATCCCATGAAGGCGCTCGACATCAAGTTCGCGATGCAGATGGCGCGCGCGGGCAAGGTGCCGAACCCGCTGCGGCCGCACCGGGCCAAGAAGCTCGACGAGGTGCGCAAGCTGCACAAGCTCCTGAAGACCCAGGAGGCGGGCTCCCGGGCCGAGAAGCGGGCCGGGGTCTCCGTCGACCGTGAGGAGGCCGGCTCGTGAAGCAGAGCTACGCGTACTACCCGGGCTGCCTGGCCAGCCTGTCGCAGAAGGAGCTCGACGTGTCGACGCGGGCGATCGCCGGCAAGCTCGGGATCGAGCTGGTCGACATCCCGGGCTTCACCTGCTGCGGCGCCGGCGACGTGCACGAGGCCCGGCCGGAGTACTACCTGCACCTGAACGCGCGCATCCTCGGCCAGGCGGAGCAGCTCGAGCAGGACACCCTGCTCACGATCTGCAACGTCTGCACGCTCAACCTGCGCCAGGCCGACCTGAGGCTGAAGGGCGACCCGGAGCTGCTCGAGCGCGTGAACGCCAACCTGCGCGACGTCGGCGCGGCGCCGTACGCCGGCGGCGTCGAGGTGCGGCACCTGCTGTGGGAGATCGCCGAGGGCGAGGGTTACGAGAAGCTGAAGGCGATCGCGGAGAAGCCGCTCACGGGTGTGCGGATCGCGCCGTTCTACGGCTGCCAGATCCTGCGGCCGTCGAAGCTGCTCGGGTTCGAGGACCCCGACCGGCCGCAGTCGCTCGAGCGCATCATCGAGGCCTGCGGGGCCGAGGCCGTCGACTACCCGTCCAAGATCAAGTGCTGCGGCTTCCCGATCGTCCTCGCCCGCGAGGAGGTCGCGCTGGGCGAGCTGATCCAGCCGCTGGCGGAAGCGCGCGAGGCCGGCGCCGACGCGATGGTGACGCCGTGCCCGCTGTGCCACCTCTCGCTCGACGCGTGGCAGGGCAAGGCGGCCCGCGAGGCCGACATGGACTTCGGGATGCCGATCTTCCACCTCGCGCAGCTGGTGGGCGCGGCAGCGGGGCTCAGCTACGACGAGCTCCTGTTCAAGCGCCACGTCACGAAGACGCACGCCGCGACCGACAAGATCTACGCCCAGCAGGGGTAGCGTGACGCCGAGCTACGCGGCGCTCTTCCGCAACCACGGAGCGCTGATGGTTGCGGCGCTCGGTGCGACCTTCCTGGGCTCGCTCGACGCGCTCATGGTGACCACGGCGCTGCCGACGGCGGCGCAGGACATCGGCGGCGTCGGGCTGATCGCGGTCACGGTGGGCGCGTACACCGTCGCCGTGGCGATGACGTTCCCGGTGGCGGGCGCGGTGATCGACCGCGAGGGCGTCGCCTGGAGCTTCACGCTCGCGTGCACGCTCTTCGGGGTCGCGAACGTGATCGGCGGCCTGGCGCCGTCGATGCCCGTCGTCGCGCTCTCGCGCCTGATCCTCGGCGCCGGCGCGGGCTTCATGTTCGCGGTCCCGCTGGGGCTCTTCGCCGTCTCGATCCCCGAGGCCCTGCGCCCGCGCGCGTTCGGCATCAACGCGGCCATGTGGGGCGTGTCCGCGCTCGTCGGCCCCCTCCTCGGCGCCCTGCTGACGGCGACGGTCGGCTGGCGGTGGGTGTTCTGGATCAACCTGCCGATGATCGCCACGGTCGCATGGGCGGGGGCGATGTCGCTGCGCGGGCGGCCGCGGCCGGCGCCGGCGGACGCCGGCCAGCCGCTCAACCTGATCGGGCCGATCCTGCTCGGCGCGATCGTCGCCGTGCTGCTCGCGGTGACGCGCCACTGGCTTCCGGCGGCCTTCCTCGTCCCGCTCGCGCTGGTTCCGGCCGCGCTCTTCGTCTGGTACGAGCGGCGGGCGGCGGCGCCGGTCTTCACCCACACCGCCAACTCGATCGCGGCCAACGTGGCGGCGTTCGGCGCCGGCGTCGCCTTCCTTGGCGCCGAGACCTACCTGCCGCTCCAGCTCCAGGTCGGCTTCGTCCAGGGCATCGACCTGCCCGGCTACACGCTCTCGGGCGTGCGCTTGGTGGGCGTCTCGCTGCTCCTGTGCACGCTCGGCTGGACGGCCGGGTCGATGGGCGCCGCCCGTCTCAACTCGCGCCCGCGCAACCAGATCCTGCTGGGGACGGCCATGACGTTCGCCGGGACGGCGCTGATGGCGATCCCGGACGGCGGCGCGTCCGTCCCGGTGCTCGGCTACGCGATCTCGGGCGTCGGGATGGGCATCGCCAGCCCGGCGCTCTTCGCGGCCGTGCTCGCCGACGGCGGCGAGGGCCGGGAGGGCCGGTCGACCTCCAGCATCCCGCTCACCCGGCAGGTCGGGTCGGGCACCGGCGCGGCCGTGGCCGGCATCGTCTTCGCGGCGACACTGAGCGCCCACCAGATCCGGGCGGCCGAGCACGCCGGCGCGCACGTCCCGGCCGTCGTTCACGCGGCCCGCCTGACCTACCTCGCCGTCACCGCGGTGAGCGCGATCGGCGTCATCGCCTGCCTGTGGCTGCGACGCGACATCGGGACGACCGGAACCGCCGAGCGCCTGCCCGAGGTGGCGGAGTTCCCGACCGCCGAGGCCGAATCCGAGCCTGCCGTCCGCGGCACCGGATGAGCCCGGCCGCCGCCTCCGCCGCCGACGCCTCCGCGGGCCTGCAGCGGCTGTTCGGCTACTCGGAGTTCCGCCCCGGGCAGCGGGAGGCGGTCGACGCCGTCCTGGCCGGCCGCGACGTGCTGGCCGTCATGCCGACCGGGTCGGGCAAGTCGCTCTGCTACCAGCTGCCGGCGCTCCTCACCGACGGCGTGACGCTCGTGGTCTCGCCGCTGATCGCCCTGATGGAGGACCAGCACGCGGCCCTGCGCAACCGCGGCCTCGAGGGCGTCGAGATGCTCTCCTCGAGCATGACCCCGGGGGCTGTCGACGCTGCCTTGCGACGGATCGGCGAGGGCGCCGCCCGGCTCGTCTACGTCGCGCCGGAGCGGTTCTCGAGCCGACGCTTCCTCGACGCGATCGGCGCGGCCCATGTCGCCCGGCTGGCCGTCGACGAGGCCCACTGCCTGTCCGAATGGGGGCATGACTTCCGCCCCGACTACCTGCGCCTCGCCGACGTCCGCGAGCGGCTCGGCTCCCCGCCGACGATCGCGCTCACGGCGACGGCGACGGGCCGGGTGAGCAAGGACATCGTCTCCGCGCTGCGGCTGCGCGACCCGGTGGTGCTGCGGACCGGCTTCGACCGCCGCAACCTCGCGTTCGGCGTCGTGCCGGTGGCCGGCGACCATGCCAAGCCGGCGATGCTGATGCGGCTGCTGCGCGCGCCCGGGGCGCTGCCGGCGGTCGTCTACTGCGGCCGCCGGCGGACGTGCGAGGACGTGACCGACGCGCTCGCCGCGGGCGGGATCCGTGCCGCCGCCTACCACGCCGGGCTCACGGGGGAGCGCCGCTCGGCGACGCTCGACGCGTTCCTCTCCGGCGAGCTCGAGGTCGTGGCCGCGACCACCGCGTTCGGGATGGGGATCGACAAGTCCGACGTGCGCTCGGTCGTCCACTGGGCCCTTCCCGCCTCGCCCGAGGAGTACTACCAGCAGGCGGGCAGAGCGGGCCGCGACGGCGACCCGGCCCGGTGCACCCTGCTCTACAGCCCGCGCGACAAGGGGTTGATCGTCTTCTTCATCAACCGGGCGAAGCTCGAGGGCGGAGACCTCTCCGGTGTGCACCGGCGCCTGGCGGAGGCCGCGGACGCACGTGGCGTGTTCCGGGTCGCGGAGCGCGACCTGCCCGTGGAGGAGCCGCGGGCCGCTGTCGCGGCACTCGAGCGGGCCGGGGCGCTCGAACTCTTCCCGGCCCCGATGGGCACGTTCGCTGGCCGGGTCGCCGACGCGAGGCTCTCGCGGGCCCACCTGGCCGCGGCGCTCATCGCCGGGAAGCGGGTCGAGCGCCAGCGCTGGGACCGCCTGAAGGCGATCGACGGGTACGCCACCTCCGACCGCTGCCGGCGAGAGACGCTGCTGCGGTACTTCGGCGACG
>JBKPMQ010000302.1:0-4059 GCA_046732235.1 Actinomycetota bacterium | reverse complement strand
GCGCCGCACCGTCGAGGCCGCGCCCGGCCTGGGCGTCCGCTGCCTGGCCGTCTATGCGTTCTCGACCGAGAACTGGGGCCGGCCCGAGCGCGAGGTGGACGACCTCATGACGCTCTTCGCCGAGACGATCGAGCGCGAGTTCCCCGACCTCGACCGCCAGGGCGTCCGGGTGCGGTTCGTCGGCCGCCGCGACCGCTGCCCCGAGTCCCTGCGCGCGCTGATGGAGGACATGGAGCAGCGCACCTCCGGGAACACCCGCCTCAACCTGTGGGTGGCGTTCGACTACGGCTCGCGGGCGGAGATCCTGCACGCGGTGCGCGCGCTGATCGACGCGGGCGCCGACCCGTCGGACGTGGACGAGGCCAGCCTGCGCGGGCACCTGTACGCGCCGGAGATGCCCGACCCCGACCTGGTCATCCGCACGAGCGGCGAGATGCGGATGTCGAACTTCCTGCTCTGGCAGTCGGCGTACGCCGAGTTCGAGTTCACGACCACCCTGTGGCCGGATTTCGGCGGCGCCGATCTCGAAGCAGCGCTGCGGGCCTACGCGGGCCGGCAGCGAAGGTTCGGACGCAGGTGAACCAGCTCGTCTCGCGCGTCGCGCTGGCGGTCCCGCTGGCGGCACTGGCCCTGTACGTGACCCTGCGCGGCGGCTGGTGGGTGGCCGTGCCCGCGGCGGTGGCCGCGGTGATCGCCTCGCACGAGTTCTCGGCCATGACGCGCAACCTGCGCCCGCTGGTGCCGGTCGCGGTCGTGGGTGCGGCGGGCGTCGTCCTCGCCGCCCACGAGGGCGGCGTCGCCTGGATGGCGGCGCCGATCGTGCTGACGCTGGTGGCGGCGTTCTGGCTCGCGGCCGTGGCCGAGGTGCGCCAGAGCGCGGCCGTCCAGCTGGCGGTGACGACCTTCGGCGTCGTGTGGATCGGCCTCGGGTTCGGGTTCCTGGTCGCGATCCGCGACATCCCGGCGCCGGACGGCTGGGGCAAGGAGCTGCTCCTCGCGGTGCTCCTGGGCGTGTGGGGGTCGGACATCGCCGCCTACGCCGCCGGGCGGCTGATCGGCCGCCGCAAGCTGGCCGAGCAGATCTCGCCGGCAAAGACGGTCGAGGGGCTGATCGCGGGACTGATCGCGTGCGTTGCGATCGTCTTCTTCACGCTCTACCACCAGCCCCGCGGCGATCCGCTCTCCCCGCTGCACGCGTTCGAGCTCGGGGTGGCGGTGGCGGTGGCGGCCCCCGCCGGCGACCTGTTCGAGTCCTACCTCAAGCGGGACGCGGGCATCAAGGACTCGGGCAGCCTGCTGGGCGCCCACGGCGGCATGCTCGATCGGGTGGACGCGCTGCTCTGGGCCGCGCCGGCGACCTATTTCGTCGCGCTCGCGATCGGTCGGGCCTAGCA
Source organism: Actinomycetota bacterium (assembly GCA_046732235.1). Taxonomy (GTDB): domain Bacteria; phylum Actinomycetota; class Thermoleophilia; order Gaiellales; family JAICJC01; genus JAICJC01. The sequence goes on along the minus strand of JBKPMQ010000302.1, from coordinate 2,665 downwards.
GATGGGGCGTCCCGGATTCGACGCGCGCCTGGACGTCAGGCTGTTGGCGTGGGTGCGTTCGTGGTGGGGGTGCGGCTGGGAACCGCCCAGAACATCACGCGAATCCGGGACACCCCGTCTACATTAATTCCATGACCGCTCGCAGGCGCCGCTCGCTGACGCTCCTGAACCCGTTCGCGCGGATCGAGAAGCGGATGTCCGACAGCCGCCTGGCCGAGGCCATCGCAGTCGTCGAGGCCGCCGACCCGGAGCTGCACGACCGCGAGCCGGGCTGGTTCGGCGGGGCGCTCGAGGGCGACGTGCGGGCGCGCTACGTCGCCGTCGGCTACACGGCCGTGCCGGACCGCGGCCTCGACCAGGGCCGCGCCTACGTGGTGGACATCCGCACCGGCCACGTCATCTGGCAGAAGTCGATCGAGCGCCGGGCGGAGCTGCCGCACAGCATCACCGCGCTCGGCGGCTGATCGCCGAACGCTGGCAGACCGCCAATCGGCGCCGCCTACACTGAGACCATGAGATCCGTGGCCGTCCTGGGCGCGACCGGCTCGATCGGGACGCAGGCGCTGGACATCGTCGGCGCCCATCCCAACCTGCGCGCGTGCGCGCTCGCGGCCGGCTCCGACCACGCCGGCCTCGTCACCGCCGCCCGTGCGCACGGCGTCGAGCGGATCGCGCTCGTCGACCCCCAGGCTGCAGCCGCGGCCCGCGCGGCGTTCTCCGGCGAGGTGCTCGAGGGCTCGGACGGCGTCGAGCGGCTGGTGGCCGAGTGCGGCGCCGACGTCGTCCTGAACGCGATCGTCGGCTCGGCCGGCCTGCGCGCCACGCTGGCGACGCTTGCCGCGGGCGCCGACCTCGCCCTGGCCAACAAGGAGAGCCTGGTCGCAGGCGGCGATCTCGTGATGGACGCCGTTCGCCGCAGCGGCCGCCGCATGCTGCCCGTCGACAGCGAGCACTCCGCGCTCGCGCAGTGCCTGGCGGGGGCGGCCGAGGGCTCGGTCACCGGACTCGTGATCACGGCGTCCGGCGGCCCGTTCCGCGGCCGGACGGCCGAGTCTCTGGCCGATGCGACCGTCGCCGACGCGCTCGCCCACCCCACGTGGAGCATGGGCGCCAAGATCACGATCGACTCTGCCACGCTGATGAACAAGGGCCTCGAGGTGATCGAGGCGCACCACCTGTTCGGCATCGCGTACGACGACATCGACGTCGTCGTCCACCCGCAGTCGGTCGTCCATGGAATGGTGCGCTACCGCGACGGCGCGCTGCTCGCGCACGTCGGCTACCCGGACATGCGCGTGCCGATCTCGTGGGCGCTCACGTTCCCCGAGCGGGCGGCGACGCCCGTGCCGACGCTCGACCTGACGGCGCCGCTCCGGCTCGAGTTCGAGCCGCCCGACGTGGCCACGTTCCGCTGCCTCGCCCTCGCCCGCGCGGCGGGGCGCGAGGGCGGCACGGCTCCCTGCATCCTGAACGCCGCCAACGAGGCGGCGGTGGCCTCGTTCCTGGAAGGGGAGATCGGGTTCCTCGACATCGCCGCCCTGGTCGAGCGGGCGCTGGACGAGGTCGCGTCCGAGCCGCTCGCCTCGCTCGGGCAGCTCGAGGAGGCGGACGCGCACGCCCGCGCCGCCGTGCGCGACGCGGTGAGGACGGCCGCGTGAGCGTCCTCGTCGCCATCGTCGGCCTGCTCTTCCTGGTCCTCATCCACGAGCTCGGTCACTTCAGCGCCGCCAAGGCGACCGGCATGCGCGCGCTGCGGTTCTACCTCGGCTTCCCGCCGGCGATCGCCAAGCGCACCTGGCGCGGCACGGAGTACGGCATCGGCGCCATCCCGCTCGGCGGCTTCGTGAAGATCCCGGGGATGCTGCGGCCCGAGTCCGGCGACCTGTACGACGTCGAGGACGTGCTCGGGAAAGCCCGCGAGATCGACGACGTCGCGGCCACGCGGCTGGCCGCGGAGCTGGCAGACGTCCAGCGGTGCCTCGACCAGAGCCGCTACGACGACGCCCGCGAGGCGGGCCGCCGCCTGGCCGCGGAGGTCGAGGCCGCCGACGGGCTCTCGCCGGCCGAGCGGCGGCGGGCGCTGCGCAGCATCGGGCGGCTCGACGAGAACCTCGATCCGGGGGCGTACTGGCGCTGCTCGCGCCTGAGCCGCCTGATCGTGATCGCCGCGGGGCCGGCCGTCAACGTCGTCGCGTGCTTCCTGATCCTGACCGCCGTCGCCCTGTACGGCCTCCCGGTCGCCACGCCGGTGGTCGAGAGCGTGATCGCGAAGTCGCCCGCGGCGAAGACCGGGCTCCAGCCGGGCGACCGGGTCGTCGCGGTGAACGGCCGTCACGGCGGCGTCGTCGGAATCCGCGATGCGATCGCCGGCAGCAAGGGCGGCCGCGTGGCGCTCGTCGTCGTACGCGACGGCCACCGCCTGGCCCTGCGCGCGCAGCGAAGCGAGGTGATCGACGGCGCCTACCGGCTCGGGTTCCAGTTCGGGACCGTCAACCGGCCCTACTCGGTCGCTCACGCACCGACGTTCGCCGCCTCGGAGATGTGGACGCTCACGAGCGGCACGGTGCGCGCCCTCGCCGACGTCGTCACGCCGGAGGGCCGCTCGCAGCTGCACTCGACCGTCGGGATCGTCCGCGTCTCCGCCCAGGCGGAGGAGGCCGGGGCC
>JBKPMQ010000301.1:0-9687 GCA_046732235.1 Actinomycetota bacterium | reverse complement strand
GGACAACGTCGGCACCATCGCCCGCCTCGACTTCAAGGACGACGAACTGGCGGAGATCGACCGCTACGCCACCGAGAGCGACATCAACCTCTGGGCCGCGTCCGGCCGCGCTGATCCAGCGACTTCGTAGACCCGGCTCGAGTCGATCTTCGGGAGCCGCGGAGCGGGTCTGATGCCCAGAGGCAGCGAACGTCGCCACACGGGCGGGCACGAAGTACCCTCCGGCACACGATGAAGCCCAGCTGGCGCGGCAAGCGGGTTGCGCTCGCGGTGGCCGTGCTGGTGGCCGCGGCGGCCGTGCTTGCGACGACGAGGATCGCAGACGGGGGCGGCGCGCCCGGGCGGGGCGTCACGGTCGCGACGACCACGCGGACGAACATCATCGTGGTCCTCACAGACGACCAGCGCTGGGACACGCTGTGGTCGATGCCGAACGTCCAGCGCCTGCTCGTCCACCACGGGGTCACGTTCGCGAACTCGTTCGTCTCGAACCCGCTCTGCTGCCCCAGCCGGGCCACGATCCTGACGGGCAACTACTCCCATACGAACCGCGTGTACGACAACCACCCGCCCCACGGCGGGGCGCCGTTGTTCAGGTCGACGGGCGACGACCGCTCGACGATCGCCACCTGGCTCCACGCCGACGGCTACGAGACCGGCCTCTTCGGCAAGTACCTGAACTCGTACACGGGCGGCGTGCCGCCGGGCTGGGACCGCTGGGTCGCGTTCGACTACGAGCCGGACTACCACCCCTACTACGTGTTCACGAACCTCCCCGGCCGCTGCCCGGGCCGGCCCGCATGCCGGCTGAAACGGGAGGTTTCGACCTACTCGACCATGTTCTTCGGGAAGGCGGCCGGCGACTTCATCGACACGGCCCCGGCCACCAAGCCCGTGTTCGTCTACTACGCCCCCTACGCGCCGCACCTGCCGTCGTTCCCGCAGGACAAGTACGCGAGCCGCTTCGCCAACCTGAAGCCGTACCGGCCGCCGAGCTACAACGAGGCGGACGTGTCCGACAAGCCGCCGTGGATCCGGCGCCTGCCGCGGTTCGACGGGGTCCAGGGCCAGCAGATCCTGGCCGAGCGGCGAGCCGAGTACCAGACGCTCGTCACCGTCGACGACGAGGTCGGGAACATCGTCGACTCGCTGCGCGCCACCCACCGGCTCGCGCACAGCGTGATCCTGTTCGCGTCGGACAACGGCGTGAGCTGGGGCGAGCACCGGCTCCTCACCGGGAGCAAGCAACTGCCCTACGACGAGGCGATCCGCGTGCCGCTGGTCGTCCGCTACGAGCCCTACACGACGCGCGGATTCACCGACCGCCACCTGATCGTGAACACGGACTGGGCGCCGACGCTGGCCGCGATCGCCGGCGCCGGCCACCCCGCCGTCGAGGGCCGCAGCTTCCTGCCGCTCATGAAGCGGCAGCAGCCCCGGCCGGCATGGCGGACGCAGTTCCTGCTCGAGCACATGGACGGCAACCCGCCGGCGCTCGCGCCGTCCTTCTGCGGCATTCGCAGCACGGACTTCATGTACGCCCACTACCGCGGCGGGTTCCAGGAGCTCTACGACCTGAAGACCGATCCGTACGAGCTGCGCAACATCGCCGGCCGGCCGTCGGCCGCGGGCGAGCTGGCCCACATGCGCCGGCTCACCGCGCGGGAGTGCACGCCGCCGCCGCCGGGCTACAAGCCGTAGCCGCCTCGGTCAGCGCAGGACGGTGTTGGCGATGCCGATCGCCGCGCAGCCGAGGACGACCGGGATGACGCCGACGCGGTAGCGCCAGACCGCGATGAACGCCACCAGGGCGAGGGGCGTGAGCACCCAGTCAGGGCGACCGTCGACGATGAGGGCATGGCGGGCGACGAAGAGCGCGAGCGCGGCGATCACGCCGACGACGCTGATGGTGACGCCGTTGAGGCCGTTCGCGAAGCTCCCGGTGGCGCGGATGCGGTCGATCAGGGGCGCGCCGCTGATGATCAGGACGAAGCACGGCACGAAGGTCGCCAGGGTGGCGACGGTGGCGCCGAGCAGGCCCCAGGCAAGGTCTCCGCCGACGTGGTAGCCGGCCACGAAGCCGACGAACGTGTTCACCATGATGAGAGGTCCCGGCGTCGATTCGCCCAGAGCCAGCCCGGCCACCATGTCCTTCGAGCTCAGCCATCCGTAGTGGTTCACGGCCGCGTTGGCGACGAACGGGAGGACGGCGTAGGCGCCACCGAAGGTGACGAGGGCCGCCGCCGTGAAGAAGCCGGCGAGATCGCCCACCACGCCGCCGATGAGCACCAGCACGGCGACGGGGACGAGCCAGATCACGAGTCCCTTCGCGAGCCGCCGGCGGACGCTGACGCCGGCGTGCATCTCCGCCGCGTCCTCCTCGGCATCGCCGTGCGTCCCCGGCCGACCCAGGAGCGCAGGGTTGAACCGGCCGGCCAGGTAGCCCATCGCGGCGGCCACCGCGATGATGACCGGAAACGGGACGCCGGCGGCGATCGCCGCGAACGCCGCGGCGGCGAGGCCGATCGCGGCTCGGGTGTGAACCACCCGGCCCCCGACGCGAAGCACGGCCGCCCCGACGAGGGCGACGACGGCGGCGCCAAGGCCGCTGACGACGCCCTCGACCACCGTCACGTCGCCGAACTCGACGTAGATGCCGCTCATCAGGCAGAGGAGCACGAACGAGGGAGCCACGAAGAGGCCGCCCGACGTGATCGCGCCGCGAACGCCGTAGAGCGAATAGCCGACGTACGAGGCGAGCTGCTGCGCTTCCGGGCCGGGGAGCGCCATGCAGAAGTTGAGCGCGTGCAGGAAGCGGCGTTCGCCGATCCACCTGCGCCGCTCGACCAGCTCGTCGTGCATGATCGCGATCTGCCCGGCCGGGCCGCCGAAGCTGATGCACCCCAGCTTCAACCAGAACCAGAACGCCTCGAGCTCACCCGGCTTGCGGGTGACCGTCGCCGTGTCGGGCGGTGCCTCCTCGATGGCCGTCCTGGCGGTCATGCCCCCTCGCTCCAGAGGTCGTAGAGGGCGTCGTACAGCGGCCGGGTCAGCGCGATCATCTGGTCGTCGTCAGCCGCACGGAGGGCGAAGCCCCGAAGCAGGGCATCCATGCCCGACGCCTCGGGCGCGTCGTAGCGCTCGTCTCCGATGTCCGCCTCGTGCACGACCCGGCCGATCCGCTCGAGCGCCGCGTCATGCAGCTGATAGTGAACCAGGATGGTCTCGAACGAGCAGCGGCCGTCGCGATGGCCGAGCTCCACACCGCGCATGTCGAACGGCGTCGCGTCCGCCGGCACCTCATCCGGGTCGTCGACGAACACGAAACGGGCGTCCGGATCGATGAAGCGGCCGATCAGCCACGCGCAGGCCGTGCGGTCGATGTGTACGTGGCGGCGGGTCGCCCAGATCATGCCGCTTTCTCCGCCGCCGCCTTCGCCAGCGCGTCCAGCGCATCGCGGGCGGCCTCCGCTTCTCCCGAAGGGAAGTACTGGCGCGCCCCGACACGGCGCAGCTCCCGCCGCAGCCGTGCCAACGTGCGGCGCCGGTCGACCGGCGGGTGCCCATGGGCACGCTGGGCTTCGGCCGCGATTGCCCGGTACTCGGCGTCGACCCGCTCCGTCATCTCCAGGGCGAGCGCGCGGTGCTGGGCCGCGGTCGCCGGCCGCGAGAGCCAGATCGTCGCCTCGCCTCCGGCCTCCACCGCCTCCTCGGCGAGCCACTCGAGCCGCTCGCGGTTGTCGGGGTCGGCAGGGAGGGCGACGACGCCGTCCATGATCTGGGCGACGCCCATGCGGCGCAGCTTCCGCCACAGGGTGATCCGCGGCGTCGAGGGCGTCCGGGGCAGCCGGTACACGAGCATGACCCACTGCGTAGCCTGCACCGGGATGATCTTACTGCAACCTTGGTTACACCTCAACCTTCGCAGCCTCCTGGCGGGCGGCACCTATACTCGCAGCATGCCGGGAGTCGCCTTCGTCGCCCACTGCCTGCTGAACCAGAACTCGAAGACCAGCGGCGGCGCCCGCTGCCCGGGCGTGTACTCGCCGCTCGTCTCGACGCTGCGCGAGCGCGGCTGGCAGATCCAGCAGATGCCCTGCCCCGAGCTCGCGTTCACCGGCCTGAACCGCTTCTGGGCGGTACGCGAGCAGCTCGACACGGCCGCCTACCGGCGCCACTGCCGGCGGCTCGCGAAGGGCGTCGCCGGCGCGATCGAGGTGCACGTGCGCGCGGGCGACGACGTCATCCTGGTCGGGCTGGAGGGGAGCCCGTCGATGGGTGTGCACGTGACGAGCTCGGACCCCGAGCGGGGCGGGCGGCCGGAGTGGCCGGAGGGCACGGACGAGCTCTCGCCGGGGAGCGGCATCTTCATCGACGAGCTCGCGGCCGAGCTGGCCGAGCGCGGCGTGCCGATGCCGCGCGCGACCGGGATCACGCACCAGCTCCCCGATCACGACGAGGCCCGCGAGCGGGCCGAGATCGTCTCGCTGACGGAGGCGTGAGGTGGACGCGGGGGACGAGCGCAGCTACCGGGTGGCGCTGATCGCGGAGGAGATGGTGAACCCGAGCGGCCGCGGCATCGACGGCTTGGCCGTGCTCGAGTCCGCCGGCTGGGGCGCCGTCCAGCTCCCGTCCCGCGACTATCCGGACGACGTGGCGGGGCCGCTGCTCGAGCTCGTGGCCGAGCAGACCGAGGAGTTCACCCGCCACGGCTACACCGTCGCCGTCATCGGCCGCCGCGACGGCCTGGACGAGGCCCTCGCCGCGTACGGCGTGTCCGGGCTGCCGTCGATCCAGCCGCGCTCGACGGCCGCGCTCGAGCGCTTCCTGGCCGCTCAGGCTGGTGGCTCTGAATAAAAGGGGTCTGACCCCGTTTATTCACATGCCGGAGCGGTGATCGCGACGCAGCAGCCGGTCTTGCCGCGGTCGAGGCGGGCCGTGCGCCCCTCGTCGGGCAGCGCGTCGATCATGCCCCGCACGAGCGAGACGTTCATCCCGCAGATGAGGTCGCGGTGCTCCTCCGCCAGGTGGTGGAACGGGCAGTTGCGCAGGCGGATGTCCCCGTCGACGCACACAGGCTCGTAGCCCGTCGCCGCCAGCGCGTTCACGAGCGGATCGGCGTCCTCGCTCCCCGGGGCGACCGACTCGCGGCCGAGCCGGTAGGCGCCGTCGATGAGCGCCGTGCGGGCGGCGCCCGTGGGCTCGCGGTCGAGCGCTGCAGCGAGCAGAAGCGCGGCCCGCTCGTAGTCGCGCGGCGGGAGGCTGGCGGAGAACTCGGCGTCGGAGCGGCGGTACAGCTTCGACGTGCGCCCGGCGCCGGGACCGGTGCGCTCGCCGGTGCGGGCGTAGCTCGTCTCGAGCAGGCCGTCGGCGACGAGCTTGTCCAGGTGGTAGGCGGCGAGCGAGCGGCGGATGCCCGCGGCCTCGGCCGCCGCATCGCGCGACGTCGGCTGCGACCGCGACGAGACGAACTCGTACAGCCGGCGGCGGACGGGGTCGGCCAGCCGGCCGATGGCGCGGAGCGGGTCCCTGCTCATGCTCGCATTCTAACGCGAGTTATATTTGACGCGAATCGGGGAACGATGTAATCTATCGATTAAATTCATTTGCGATAGAAGGAGGAGGAATGACCACCCACACCGTCGTACCGCCGCGGACGACCGGGATCTCCGCGGACGCCCTGCGCCGCGACCCGGCGCTGCAGGCGTTCACCCTGCTGCGGATCGGGTTCACCGTCGCACCGATCGTGTTCGGCCTCGACAAGTTCTTCAACGTCCTCGTCAACTGGGAGACCTATCTGGCGCCCTGGGTGAACCGCCTGATCCCGGGCACCGCCCACCAGTTCATGGACGTCGTCGGCGTGATCGAGATCGTCGCCGGCCTCGCGGTCGCCATCAAGCCGCGCTACGGCGCCTACCTGGTCGCCGCGTGGCTCGCGGGCATCATCGTGAACCTGCTGACGTACTCCGGCTACTACGACATCGCCCTGCGCGACTTCGGGCTGATGCTGGCCGCCCTCACGCTGGCCCGGCTGGCGAGCATCTACGACCCGCCTCTCCGTCGACGCTAGGTCGCCCGCGTGGCGACGAACGGCCGCCGGGCCGGCCCTCCACGCATCCCCGGCCCGGCGGCCAGACGTCTTCGGATGTCAGCGTCTCAGTCGTCGATCCCCAGCATCCGTGCCGGGTTGGTCGACACGAGCTTGCGGACGTCGGCCTCGGCCAGGCCCGCGTCGAGCAGCTCGCCCACGATCCGCGTGAACGCCTCGGTCGGCAGCGGGTTCGACCGCTGGCCGAGGTCGGAGCCGAGCGTGGTCGCGTCCACCCCGACCGCCTCGATCCAGCCCATCAGGACGTCGATGTCCCAGTTGTGGAAGCTCGACCGGTCGTCGTACATGCACAGCGAGTGCTCGACCATCGCGCCCAGCTCGACGAAGCGCCGGCCCTGGTCGTGCGTCGCCTCCACCACGAAGTTCGGGTGGTTGACGAGCAGCCGCTTCACCCCCGCGGCCGACGCCGCCTCGAACACGGCCAGGATGCGGTCGGGAGCCATGTGGCCCGACGCCAGGATGGCGTCGTGGTCGCGGATCAGCCCGATGATGTCGTGCACCTCCGGGCGCAGGTTCCCGTCGTCGTCAAGGACGTCGACCGGCGCCTCCGGGCGCACATGGACCGCCAGCTTCGGGAACTTGAGGTCGGGATGGGCGGCGTGGTGGGCGATGTGCTGAGGCGAGGCGATCGTCGGGAACCAGACGATCTTGCCGCCCAGCTGCAGCGCCAGGTCGACGGCATGCGGGTTGAGGCCGCCGACGGCCGAGTTGAGCGCGATGCCGCCGAACGTGCGGACGCTCGAGTCGGTCAGTCCGTAGCGCTCGAGCGCCATCACGTCGGTGACGGTGCTGTGGTGGTGTGACTTGACCACGATGGCCCGCATCTGCAGGCCCTCGGCCCCGCGCGCGGCCTCGATCGCGTCGACGCGCCGCGGGAGCGGCGACGGCGCCGGGTGCACGTGCAGGTCGACCGCGCCGCGCAGGACGCGATCGACGACGTCCTGGGCCGCCATCAGGCCGCCCCCGACACGTCATAGGCCGCCAGGCCGTACCCCATGATGCGGTGCGCGTAGTAGGCGCCGACGATCTGGCGCGCAGACGCCGGCAGTGCGCCGCGCATCGCAAGCCAGTTCACGACCTCGACCGACTCCGTCCCCCCGAGCTTGATCAGCTCCTCGTGCGTGTAGCGCGTGAGCGCCTCGGGATCCTCGGCCATGAGGCGCATGAACTCGCGGTCCCACTCCTCGCGCACGCGGCCGAAGCTGGTGCCGGTGAGCTGGTGCGAGAGGCCGCCCGTCCCGACGACCACGACACGCAGGTCCTCCGGATAGGAGAGAACGGCCCGGCGCAGCGCCTGCCCGAGCTTCCAGCACCGCAGCGGTGTCGGCAGCGGGTGCAGGATCACGTTCACCGCGAGCGGGATGATCGGCACCTGCCAGTCGCCCTGCGACTCGGAGAAGTCCACCATCGGCAGCGGCGAGATGACGCCGTGGTCGACCTCGAGCTCCTGGCAGATGGTGATGTCGAACTCGTCGGCGACGAGCGAGCGGGCGATGTGCCAGCCGAAGGCCGCGTCGCCGGCGATCGGCGGGAACGGGCGGGCGCCGAAGCCCTCGTCGGCAATCGGGTACCGGTCGGCCACCCCGAGCGCGAACGTGGGATACGCGTTCAGGAAGAACGCGTCCATGTGGTCGTTGTAGATCACGATCAGGCGGTCGGGGCGCGTCGCCTCGAGCCACTCCGCCACCTGGGTGAACGGCCCGAAGAGCGGCTGCCACTCGTCGCTCGCGCGGGTGTCCTCGCCCGCGTCGTAGACGTGCTCCATGGACGGGGCGTGCGACGCCCCGATCCCTCCCACGATGCGTGCCATCAGCCCGACTCCCTCATCTGTTTTCCAATCTCGGGGAGCGGCGTCTTCGTCACCCCCGAGAGCTTCACCATCACGTAGATCGACATCCCCGACCGCCACAGGCCGATCCAGTCGCGGCTCCGGATGAGGGCCCGCTCCTCGTCCGTCAGCCCGAACTGGTCCATCCACCTCTCCTCGTCGGAGTGGAACAGCTCCCGCTGCGGCTCGTCCTTCAGCGAGTAGGCGGCCTTGTTCAGCCGGATGCCGCGGCGGGCGGTGTGCTCGTCGAACAGGTCGAGCTCGGGCGGCAGGTCGCGCGGCTGGACGCGCTCGAGCCGCTCCAGGTAGTCCGCGTCGAGCTCGGGATGGGCGTTCGTCATGCGGCGGCTCCTTCGAAGAGGACGTCGAGCGACTGCGGGGAGCGGAACTCCCACCCGCGCACCTCGACCGGCCGCTCCGGATCGAGCCGCAGGCCGGGCAGCTGCTCGAGCAGCATCCGGATCCCCGTCCGGGCCTCGTAGCGGCCGAGCCGGGCGCCGATGCACAGGTGCGGGCCGGTCGCGAAGGCGAGGTGGCCGCCCTCCTGGCGGTGGATGTCGAACCGGTCGGGATCGGTGAAGTTGCGCGGGTCGCGGTTGGCGGAGGCGAGCACCGCGGCCACCAGCGCGCCCTTCGGCAGCTTCACGTCGGAGAGCGTCGTCTCGGCGGTGGTCTGGCGGGTGCTGGTACCGACCGGCGAGTGCCACCGCGCCCCCTCCTCGATCGCCGGATCCACCAGGGCCGGGTTGGCGACCACCTCGGCCAGCTGGTCCGGGTGCTGGAGCAGCGAGAGCAGGCAGAGGGCGATCAGGTCGCTCCCGGCCTGGAGGCCGCCGACGATCATCACCTTGAGGTTGGACAGGATCTCCCGGCGCTCGAGCCGGTCGCCGTCGACCTCGGAGTGGAGCATGCTCGAGAGCACCGTGTCGTCGGGCTCGTCCTTGAGCCGGTCGAGGATCGGGATCACGTGCTCTTCGACCTCACGGCTGGCGGCGTCGGCGATCGCCTGCTTCTCCGGGTCGCGGCTGAAGTTCGAGGCGCCCAGCGCGAGCTCGCCGAACCAGCGCACGAGCATGTCGTCGGGCACGGTCAGCCCGAGCACGCGCTTCAGCACCCGCACCGACAGCGGCTGTGCGAACTCGGCCATCAGGTCGGCGCGGCCGCGCTCTCGGAACGCCGCGATCAGCTCGGCGGCGACGGGCGCGATCACCTCGTCCGGGTAGTGGCCGATCGCCCCGGCCCGGAAGGCGGGATAGATGATCGAGCGGATGCGGTCGTGATAGGCCCCCTCGGATCCGAGCAGGTTGCGGCCGAAGGTGCGGTTGAGGGTCGACGGGTCGGTCTCGCCGGTGAACGCCGCCGGGTGCTTGTCGACGTAGTCGACGTCGCCCCAGCGGGTGACGAGCCAGAGGTCGACTGCGGGCACCCACGACACCGGCTCGTGCTCGCGCAGCTTCGCGTAGGCCGGGTAGGGATCGTTCTCGAGCTCCTCCTCGGTGATCGTCTCGCCGATGGTCTGCGCCCGGGCGTGCGACATGGTCACGAACCTCCTCTCGTCGCGGCAGCCTCCGCGTAGGTGAGCGTGTGGTCTGTGGCTTCTCCGATCAGGTCGGCCGCGGCGATCCCGCGGCCGGCCAGGTGGTCGTCCAGCTCGCGCACGAGCCGTCCGAGCTCCTCGTGGCCGCCCAGGTGGACGACCGTGTACGCCTCGACGGCGCGGGCGCCGGCCAGGAGCGCCCGGGCGACGTCG